>DAOUBO010000357.1:0-7994 GCA_034432695.1 Anaerolineae bacterium
AGCGCATAGACGGAGAGGGCCGCGGTATAACTGTCGCCCGTGGTGACGGGGATCTGAAGGGCCTTCGCGACCGTCAGCCCGCCGTCGCCCACCACCGAGGTATAGGCGCCCAGCCCCAGAATGCGGGCCCCCAGCCGCTCCGCCAGCCGCCCCGTCTGAATGATCTTCCGATAGGCGACCCGGGGCGGGACCTGGAGCATCCGCCGGGCGGTGAGCGGGCAGGCCAGGAGCCACCCCTCCACCTCCTTCCCGGTCGCCTCCGAGCGGATCCCGCGCGCGTGGGAAAGGACCAGCGGCGGCCAGTACAGCGACAGAAAGTGGATCGCCCCGATGGGCAGGACCCGGGCCAGCGTCGGGTACTTCCGGGCAACGTCTGCCTTCGGGTCCAGCGGGTGGAGAATAAACGCGAAGGAATCCACGGCCTATTGCTCCTTTCGCCCCTTCAATTCGTCCGGGCGCGGGTACAGGCGCGGGTGCATCCGCGCCGCGCCGGGGATCCGGAAAACGTCGCTCTCCTCGTAGGAGACATTTTTCATCACGACCCGCCGTCGGGGCGACGCCACCAGGATGCTGTCGGACTCTATGGTCCGGGCCGGGTACACGACCATGCCGGAGCCGATGCGGCAGTGGTGTCCCACGCATCCTCCCAGCACGGTCATGCCGGTGGGCTCCAGTTTGTCCCCGTGCATGGCCCGAAGCGGCCTGGGGATCAGGTTGAAGTCGGTGAAGGTCGTCCCCGCGCCGATGAAACTGCTCCGGCCCACACAGGCCAGTTGCAGGCAGGTGTTCTGCGCGACCATGGTGTCCTCCATCAGGACCGTTTCAAACAAAGAGGCGCGGAAGGGGAGAAAACACCGGTCGCTCACGACGCTGAGCATCACGTGGCAGCCATCGGAGATGGTGACGTTGTTGCCGATGATGGAGACGTCAATCACCGCGCCGGGGCCGATATCCACGTTGTCCCCGATGATGGTCGGCCCGCGGATGATGGCGCTGGGGTCTATAGAACAATTTTTGCCGATCTTAACGACGGCGGAGGAGGAGAGAACCTGCTTCTGTTCCAGCAGTGCCCGCCAGAAGAGTTTCAACTGGAGCCAGACGCTCTGCTCAATGGCCCGGTCCAATCGGGCGGCCATGGCAAAGACGCCGAAGATGATGTTCGCCAGCAGGACGTGGACCCAGGACTCAATGGCCAGGAAAGCGCGCGTCGGGACCTGATAGACCAGGTCGCCCAGGACGTTGGACATATGGGTGGGAATGCGGTAGTAGCCCATTTCCCGGGGCTCGGTATGCATCACCAGGGGCCGGACAGTTTTCTCAATCCCGTGGGGAAAATACCACATGTCCGCCACGTAATAGTTGCCCTCCCGACGGATGGTCTGCTGAAGGGGAAGGGCGTGGGTGACGATGGCCCTGTCGTCCAGCGGAAAGGCAACCTGGCAGGCTTTCCCCAACCGACGCGCTTTGGTGATAAAGTCCCGGATAAAGAACTCATCAAAGAAAAGGTTCTCCCGGTAGACGAGGGTCTCCACCCGCTCCGGGCCGATCTCACTGAAGGAATCCACTTCCCGTTCCTGGGTGACGTAGGGAGCCAGGAGGTCCCGCTGGTGGAGCCAGAGGGGCTTGTTGAGAACCCTCAGTTCCCGCGCCGGCTCGTTGAAGGGGGAGATGAGACGTCGGTCCCGCAGGATGATCTTGCGCATGTCTACACCCCGAGTTCAACCTGCAGGGTGCAGTGGGGGGCTCCATTGGCAATGCAGGTCGTTTCCGTGACGGAAACCGGCTTTCCGGTAAACCAGGCCAGGGTGGCCTGGAGCAGGCCGGCCATCAGGTGGCAACAGGGAGAGGCCGTGGTCCGCCCCCGGCAGACCCCGCAGTCCTCCATCACCCAGTGGTACAGGCCGTTCACCCGCTCCACACGGACGGATTGAGCGGTGAAGCGGCGAAAAGCCTCGGCCAACGTCTCCAGACCCGCCTGAAAGCGGACGACAGGGGGGAGCAGCCGGAGGGCGACCTGAAGGACGTCCAGGAACAGGGAGAGGTCCCGGGCCCCGATGCGAAAACAGGCCTGGCCGGCGCGGAAGGCTAACTCCCGGCCCTCCCGGACCCCGTAGAGGTCTTCCAGCGCCGCGGCCAGACGCGGGATCCAGAGGACTGGAAAGGAGTATGCCAGGTCATCGGCGGGATAGTTGGTCAGGTCCCGGAGGCCGGCCCGGGCCAGGACGGTCTGAAAGTTGTCCTCACCCAGGGTTTCCTCCAGCGCCAGCAGGAGGATGCGCCCCATCTTGCTGGGGATGTACTCATCGCCCATCGCTACCGGTCCAGAAACTCTCTTAACGTCTGATGAAACCGCTCCTCCTCGTCCAGCATTGGGAAATGGCCGGAGCGCTCAAAGTAGACGACCTGCGCCAGGGGATTTCCCCCGGCCAGGATCTCCCCCTGGTTGGGGTTCACGATCCGGTCCTGAAGGCCGTAGATGCCCAGGACAGGCACCCGGATTTCCCGCAGCCGTGGGCGCAGGTCGGTTCGCCGCAGGGAAGCGATGCTGTAGTGAAAGGACTCCAGCGTGGTTCTGGAGAGGTCCTGTTCAAACATTTCCGACCAGCGCCGCCAGTCACGGGTCAGGAAGGGCGAGGCCAGGCGGACGCCCAGCGGGAGAAGGCCGGGCAGGTTGTAGACGATCGCGGCGAGGGGCTTTCTGGCGGCCAGTTTCAGCATCAGGGCCAGGCCGTCGCCCGTGATGGGGGAGCCGACGACGGCGACTTTCTGAACCCGGGTCGGGTGGGCCAGGGCCAGGGCCAGAGAAACGGTCCCCCCCATAGAATGGCCCATCACCCGCGCCCGGAGGATGCCCAGTTGCTCCATAAACTGATGAACCATTTCCACGTAGTCCGGGACCCGGAACTGCATGCCCTGCTTGCCCGATTCCCCAAACCCCCAGAAGTCCAGCGCGTAGGTCTTATACCCGTCGCTCAGGGCCTCCATGGTGGAGAGCCAGTAGTTCCAGGAGCCAAGCCAGCAGTGGAGCAGGATGACGGGTTGCCCTCGCCCAAAGGTTTCGTAGTGAATCACTCCCCGGTCGGTGACAATGGAACTCATTGCCCAGGCTTCTCCGTTGGAATGTCGCCACCGGGCCTGTGGGTGCAGAATACCCTGTTACGCCGTTGCCTCCTCCTCGTCCATCAGTTCCAGAATGGAGTACAGGAGTTCCAGCAGGACGTTCTTCACGCTCTCCTTGTCCGTTGCCACACAGGGGACGACTTTGACCGCTGGGTCAACCCGGAGGGCGATCCGCAGGTCCTCGGGCGACCAGGCATCTTCCATATCCTGCTTGTTGGCCGCCACGATGTAGGGGACCGGGGCATAGGAGCGGAAAGTATCCAGGATCAGGCGGGCCTCCCGGAACGTTTCGGGGCGGGTGCTATCCACCAGGACGACGAACCCCAGCATTCCCTCCGAGAGGATCTCCCACATGAATTCAAACCGCCGCTGCCCCGGTGTCCCAAACAGGTAGAGGACCAGGTCGTCATCTATCGTGATCCGTCCGAAGTCCATCGCGACGGTCGTTTCGTTTTTGATCCGCTCCTCTGGACGGGTGATTTTCGCTTCGGTGGCGACGACGTCTATCTCGCTGATGGTGCGGATAAACTGCGTCTTGCCTGCTGCGAAGGGTCCGGTGACCACCATTTTGACGATCTGCATTTACAACTCCCGGATGCGGTCTATGAGTCTCTGGACGATGCTTCGTTTGACAGCCGGGCGCCGTTGAGCGGGCGGAACCACGGTGGGTGCCCTGGGGGCCCCAGGTGGCGGTTGGACTTCCACTCCCTCTGGTGGGACCAACTCCACCAGCCCTGCCTGGAGAAGGCCGTAGACGATGCGGCGGATCTGGAAATCGCTCATATTGTTGTACTGGGCGATCTGGCGGATGGTGTTGCGGGGGTTGATGAAGGAAACCACCCGCCACTCGTCCACGGTCAACTGGATAGAGCGCAGGCGGGCATCGGGGCGGTCCGTGAAACGGAGGGCCATATCCAGATTGGGGATTTCCTCCTGCAGCCGCTCCCATTCTTTCAGACGGCGGCTGCCTTCCATGATGATGTTTTCCAGGTCTATAGAGACAGTAACCCGGCCCTCTATCGGGAGGACATTGGGCTCAAAGCGGAAGACCCCCTCGGGCCAGGTGAAGAGTTTGTATGCGATGTCCAGAACGTGCGTGCGGACGCTTTCCAGGATGTCTTTCTGGGTAACATACCCCGCGTTGATCAGCAGCAGACCCAGTTCCCGGTCGTCCTTGATGTCGGAGCGGGCCCGGATAGTTCGGGCCAGTTCCTCCGAGATTTTCCCCGCCCGCTGGAGGATGCCCACCAGCCGATCGTCCTGCCCGTTCAAGGAGGCATAGACCAGTTTTCCTTCCTTGAAACACAGCCTGGCCTGCTCCTGCTGCGGGGCTTCCACGATCAAGGTCCCCGTCTTCCGGGCCAGGTTGATCAGGTGGAGCAACTGTGTTGCACTGAAGTCCTGGAGATTTCCTTTCAGAGCCATAAACCGCAGTCCTTCGGCGATATGAAAGACCCCTGCTCTGCTCTTATAACCTGGACTTTGGATAAACCACCGGGATGCAAGCCGGAATTCATTTCGGCCTACAGACCACCCATACAGATGTAAGCCGAGATTCATTTCGGCCCACAGACCACCCATACAGAGCCGAAATTCATTTCGGCCTACAGACCACCCATACACATGGGCATCGGCAAATGGATAAAGCCCACATATGTAGCATGGAGAAGGCGCTCTCCCTGGCCCTTTCAGTTTGTCCAAAGTCCAGGTGCTCAAATGCAGGTCGGATTATCAATCCGAACCTACAGCAGGGATGGGTTTTGCTCCCTCACCTCCCTGCTTCCTCTCCTCCGCCTCCTTGCGGCGGGGGACCGGGGAAGGTGAAAGATTTACGCCGGGATGCACGACGCCCGGCCGCCCACGAAGGTCAAGGAAAGACCTGGGGAGGTCTGCGGGAATTTACGTCCAAATTGAGGGCAACAGCCTGAGGGTGATGCCCCCCACCCAGCAAAATTCCCCCACTCCGGAGGAATGGGATGAGCCAGCGAAAAGAAGAATTGCTTGCCCGACTGCACAGGGGTCTGGAGAAGACCCTCGCCATTTTCGGCTCCATCAGCCCGGCCCAGTGGGAAGCCGTCCTTTACGAACAACCCTACCCCTGGACAGTGCGGGACCTTCTGGCCCACTTTGTCTCGGCTGAGGAGGGGCTGCTGCGGATTGCCCAGGAGATCGCGTCCGGAGGCCCTGGCGCTCCGGAGGGCTTTGACTACGATGCCTACAACGCGGCGGAGCAACAGCGGTTAGCCGGGGTCCCCTCGGAGCGGTTGCTGGAGGACCTGAAGGCCGCCCGTCGGCGGACAATAGAGTGGGTGGCTTCTCTGAGGGACGAGGACCTGGACCGGGTGGGGCGTCATCCGGCGCTGGGGGAAATCTCGCTGGAGACCTTCATCAACGCCATCTACGGCCATCAATTGCTGCACATGCGCGACCTGATGAACGCGCTGGGGACATAACTCCGGGCCCCCTACCCCTCCAGCATCGCCTTCGCTTCCTGCAGGACGGCTCGCTCCCTCGGGTACGCCGCCTGCCGGATAGCCTCGTCTATCGTGAACCAGGCTACCGAGTCCACCTCGGCGTCGTGGTGGGAGAAATCGCCGCCTCGCCACGCCATCAGGAAGTAGTACACCTTCTTGTGATAGCGGGCCCGGCCCTCTCCCTTTCCCCACCAGTACCAGTACTCCACGGGGGTCAGGCGGGCCACGACCTCGGCTTCCAGCCCCGTCTCCTCCCGGACCTCCCGAAGGGCCGCTTCCTCCAGCGCCTCCCCTCTCTCCACGTGCCCCTTCGGAAGCGCCCACCGCCCGCCGACGGAGATCAGGGCGACCTCCGGCCCGCCGCCCTCCCCCGTCCGAAAGACCACCCCTCCTGCGGAGAGTTGAAACCGGGCCATCACGACTCCTCCAGTCGCAGAATCGCCAGGAACGCCTCCTGCGGGATCACCACCTCCCCGAACTGCTTCAGTCGCTTCTTCCCTTCCTTCTGCTTTTCCAGCAACTTGCGCTTGCGGGTCACGTCGCCTCCATAGCACTTGGCCAGCACGTCCTTCCGCAGGGCCTTGATGGTCTCCCGCGCGATCACCCGGCCCCCGATGGCCGCCTGGATCGGGACCGGGAACAACTGCCGGGGGATGACCTCCTTCAGCCGCCGGACCAGCGCCGAACCCTTCTCGTAGGCCTGGTCCCGATGGACGATGAGGGCCAGCGCGTCCACCGGCTGCCCGTTGACCAGGATGTCCAGTTTCACCAGGTCCCCCGGACGATAGCCCTCAAAGGTGTAATCCATAGAGGCGTACCCCCGCGTGACCGACTTGAGTCGGTCGTGGAGGTCCACGATCATCTCGGAAAGGGGCATGTGAAAGGTCAGCACCACCCGCTCGTTGTCCAGGTACTCCGTTGTCTCGTACTGCCCCCGGCGGCGGGTCACCAGTTCCATCACCGGCCCGATGTACGCGGCGGGGGTGAAGATCTGCACCTTCATCCAGGGCTCCCGGATCTCCCGGATAACCGCAGGGTCGGGAAGGTCGGCCGGACGGGAGACCTCCAGTACCTCGCCCCGCGTGGTGACGACCTGATAGGCCACGCTGGGCGCGGTGGCGATGAGATCCAGGCCGTATTCGCGCTCCAGCCGTTCCTGGACGATCTCCATATGGAACAGCCCAAGGAAGCCGCAGCGGAAGCCGAACTGAAGCGCCTGCGAACTCTCCGGCTCAAAGGTGAGCGAAGCATCGTTGAGGCGGAGTTTCTCCAGCGCGTCCCGCAGGTCCTGATAGTCCTCCGCCTCCACCGGGTAGAGGCTGGCGAAGACCATCGGTTTGGCGGGGCGGTAACCGGGGAGCGGCTCCTCGGCGGGGCGAGCGGCATCGGTCAGTGTGTCGCCGACACGGCAATCCCGGACGGTCTTCAGGCCCGTGGCGATGTAGCCGACCTCCCCCGTCTCCAGCCGGCCTGTCGGCTCCATATCAGGAGTGAACACGCCGATCTCCACCGGCTCCGTCACCAGCCCGGTGGACATCAGCATCAGTCGCCGCCCCTTCTCTACCGATCCGTCCACCACGCGCACGTAGGCGACGACGCCCTTGTAGGGATCGTAGTGAGAGTCAAAGATGAGGGCTCGCAGCGGCGCGTCGGGCCGGCCGGACGGCGGAGGGACCTTCTGCACCACCGCCTCCAGAACCGCCGGGACGTTGGTTCCTTCCTTCGCGGAGACCCGGAGGACGTCCTCCTGGGGGACCCCCAGGAGGTCCGCCACCTCTGCGGCGACCTCGTCGGGCCGGGCGGCGGGGAGGTCTATTTTGTTGACGACGGGGATGATCTCCAGCCCCGCGTCCAGCGCCAGATAGAGGTTGGCCATCGTCTGGGCCTCAATCCCCTGGGAGGCATCTACGACCAGGATGGCCCCTTCACACGCGGCCAGGGCCCGGCTGACCTCGTAGGAGAAATCCACGTGGCCGGGAGTGTCTATCAGGTTCAGTTCGTAGGTCTGGCCGTCGGCCGCGCGGTAGGTCATCCGGACCGCCGACGCCTTGATGGTGACGCCTCGCTCCCGCTCCAGGTCCATAGAATCCAGAACCTGCTCGGCCATCTCCCGCGGGGAGATGGTCCCGGTCAGTTCCAGGAGCCGGTCGGCCAGGGTGGACTTCCCGTGGTCTATATGCGCGATGATGCAGAAATTGCGAATGGCCTCCTGTGCCATACGGCTTTCATTTTAACAGGGGCAGGGGGATTGTCAAGCCAGGATATGGGCATCGGCAAATGGATAAAGCCCACATATGTAAGCCGAAATTATGATTTTTGACAAATTAACCCGGACATAGACCGATATAGCAGAGCAGCGTGACAGGAAGTCGGTATCCCACATTTGCTCCATTTTGTGGC
>DAOUBO010000358.1:0-3403 GCA_034432695.1 Anaerolineae bacterium
GGGGGGGCGGGTGGGGCCGTTGGGGGGGGGCCCCGGGTGCCCCCCGCCGATGCCGCCGGTGGCGAAGACCCGCAGGCCGGCCCGGTGGGCCAGGTGCATCGTCGCGGCGACGGTGGTCCCGCCGGTGGCGCGCCGGGCCACGGCGGCGGGCAGGTCCCGCAGGCTGATCTTGACCGGTGCGGGTTCCGCCGCCAGCCGCTCCATCTGCGCCGGGCTCAGCCCGATGTGGGGGCGGCCCTCCAGCACCGCGATGGTGGCGGGGACGGCGCCTTCCTGTCGGACCGTCTCCTCCATCTCCCGCGCGACGTCCAGGTTGAGGGGGCGGGGGAGGCCGTGGGTGATGAGAGCGGATTCCAGCGCCACGACGGGACGGCCCTCCCGGAGCGCCTGAGCGACCTCAGTGGAGAGAAGGATGTCCGGCATCTCTACCCTCCCATCAGTTCCACGGCCAGCTGGGCGTAGACCTCTGCGGCCGTGCAGACGTCGTCTATGTCCACCCACTCGTCTGCAGTGTGGGCCCGGTCGGGGTCGCCGGGGCCGAAGCCCACGGTGGGGATACCCGCGATCCCGGCGGTATAGGCGCCCTCGGTGGAGAAGGCCCAGTGGCGAATCGGGGGGCGGTGCCCCAGATGCGCCCGCGCCGCCCGGACCAGCGCTACCACCAGGGGATGGGTCTCCTCAATGACCCAGGGCGGGTAGACTTTGCGGATGTGGCCAGGGTAGCCGGCGTAACTGGTGGCGGAGAACTCCGCCACCCGGACCTCGGCGCGGACGGCCTCCCGGGCCACCACCCGCTGGATGTCCGCCAGCGCCATGGCTTCGGTCTCCCCCAGGGTCAGGCGGCGGTCCACCACCAGGTCGCAGCGGTCGGGGATGGCGTTGCGGCTGCTGGCGTGGCTGCGGATTTCGGTGACCGCCAGGGTGCCCGGGCCCAGGAAGGGGTCGTCGCCCAGTTGTCCGGCCAGCAGTTCCAGGCCGAAGATGAGGCGCGCGGCGGCATAGATGGCGTTCTCTCCCAGGTCGGGCCGGGAGGCATGGGCGGCCCGGCCGTGGACGGTGATCTCCAGTTCCATCCGTCCGCGCTGGCCCCGGGCGATCGCCATGTCCGTCGGCTCGGCGATCAGCACCCAGTCGGGCCGGACGCCCTCTTCTTCTACCAGCACCCGGCTGGCCAGCCCCTCGCACGGCTCCTCCTGGACGACGCAGGCGACGACGACCCGTCCCCGGGCGGGGAGGCCCAGTCGCCGGAGCAGGTAAGCGCCGTAGAGCATGGCCGCCAGTCCGCCTTTCATATCGCAGGCGCCCAGGCCGTAGAGCCGCCGGCCCTCCACCGTTGCGCCGAAGGGGTCGTGGCGCCAGGCGGCGGGATTGCTGAGGGTTACCGTGTCCATGTGGCCGTTGAGCATCAGGATGGGGCCCTCCTCCCGGCCCACCCAGCCGATGACGTTGCCGATGCGGTCGGTGCGGACCTCCCGCAGGCCCAGCCGTTCCATCTCCTGAAGCACCCGCTGGGCCAGCGGCCCCTCCTGGGTGGAGGGGCTGGGGATGCGCACCAGGTCCTGCAGAAAGGCCACCAGTTGGGCCCGTTCGTCACGGGTGAGGCGAAGTCGGGTCATCAGGTGTCAGCCTCCGGAGTTCGTTGAAAAGTAGAACGCAGATGAACGCAGAGAGGCGCAGATTTTAGCCATTGCGTCGGGCCTCCGCTTCCAGGAATTTGTCCCGATACCGGTGCCAGGCCATATCCAGTTCCACCGCGCGGGCGAACTGGTCGCCAATGTTGATGCAGAGCCGACGGCCCGGCATCAGGACCCGCCAGCACTCCCGCCAGACCCGGCTGAGGTCCAGCAGATACTCGTGCAGGGTTTGCCCGTAGCCGATCTGGCCCGGCACCCCGTAGTCCTTCAGGTGCCAGTACGGCGGCGAGGTGACCACCAGGGCGATGCGCCCGTCGGCCACCTCGGCCATGTTGCGGCTATCGCCGATGATGATTTTGCCCTGAACTCTCACTTCCGTTGCACCAAGTCGCCAGGCTGACACGCGTCCTATTTATGCCTCATTTCTGCCAGGAGCGCAAGTCGCCCATCTGAACACAGGACAAAGTGCCTGGCACTTTTCCTCTGGACTTTGGATAAACCACCGGGATGTAAGCCGAAATTCCTTTCGGCCTACAGGCCACCCATATGGATGTAAGCCGAAATTCCTTTCGGCTACAGGCCACCCCTATATATGAGCATCGGCAAATGGATAAAGCCCACATATGTAGCATGGGTAAGACGCTCTCCCTGGCCCTTTCAGTTTGTCCAAAGTCCAGTTTCCTGAGGTTTGGCTTTTTTCGGGGCGGTGCGAGGAAACCTACCAGGCCCTCTGCACTCTCCGCGGTGAGATGATCAGCCCCTTGCGCTTCTGGGAAAACGGTGTACACTATTTCCGAGACGGCCGGCTATCTAATCCCCGACAGGAGCGCCTCCATGCCCTTTGATGCCTACGAGCGTCCGATTCAGTATCTCCGGGTATCGGTCACGGACCGCTGCAATCTCCGATGTGTCTACTGTATGCCCGAAGAGGGGGTGCCGTTGCTGGCGCACGAGGAGATTTTGCGCAACGAGGAGATCGTCCGCATTGTGCGGATCGCGGTGGAATTGGGCTTTTCCCACATCCGGCTGACGGGAGGGGAGCCGCTGGTGCGGCGGGGGATCGTGAACCTGGTGGCGGACCTGGCCCGGATTCCCGGCCTGGACGACCTCTCTATGACGACCAACGGGGTTCTTTTGAAGGACCACGCGGAGGCTCTGGCCCGTGCAGGGTTGCGCCGGGTCAACATCAGCCTGGACACCCTCCGCCCGGAGAGGTTCCGACGGATCACCCGCTGGGGGGATTTGGAGGACGTGCTGGAGGGACGGAAGGCCGCGCTGGCCGCGGGCCTTCGTCCCGTGAAAATCAACGTGGTGGTCGTCCGTGGGCTCAACGACGACGAGGTGGTGGACATAGCCCGCCTGACCCTGGAGCCCGACTGGCATATCCGGTTCATTGAGGTGATGCCGCTGGGGGCCGGAATCCACTGGGCTGGCGACGGCGTGGTGCCGTCGGCGGAGATTCGGCACCGCATAGAGGCCGCCCTGGGTCCGCTGACGCCCGTCTACGGGGATGTAGGGGTCGGCCCCGCCCGGTATTACCGGTTGCCGGGAGCAGAGGGGACCATCGGCTTCATCAGCGCCGTCACCGAGCACTTCTGCCACTACTGCAACCGTCTCCGCCTGACCTCCGACGGTCGGTTGCTGCCCTGCCTTCTCTCCAGCGCGACGATAGATCTGCGGACCCCGCTCACATATGTAGCATGGGTAAGACGCTCTCCCTGGCCCTTTCAGTTTGTCCAAAGTCCAGTTTCCTGAGGTTTGGCTTTTTT
>DAOUBO010000359.1:0-2279 GCA_034432695.1 Anaerolineae bacterium
GCCGGCGGGGGCCGCCGGACCGGCTTCCCCTTCGCCCCGGAGGCGGGGACCGAGCGGCTGCGCCGGATCATCAACAAGCCCGTCCCGGCCCAGCAGATGGTGGATATCGCGCGGGAGGTCTTCCTGCGAGGCTGGCGGACGGTCAAACTGTACTTTATGATCGGCCTGCCAGGGGAGACGCGGGAGGACGTCCGGGGCATCGCCGACCTGGCCCGCGCCGTCCATAGGGAGGGCCGCCACGTCCACGGCCGGAAGGCCCAGGTGAACGTCAGCGTCAGCACCTTCGTCCCCAAACCGCATACCCCCTTCCAGTGGGCGCCGCTCCTTTCGGAGGACGAGATCCGGGCCCGTCAGCAGATGCTCCGACGGCTTGTGGGGGGCGGCATTCGCCTGAGCTGGAACGACCCGCGGATGAGCCTGATAGAGGCCGTCCTCTCCCGCGGCGACCGGCGGCTGGGGGAGGCGATCCGGCTCGCCTGGGAGCGCGGCGCCCGCTTTGACGGCTGGGATGAGTGGTTCAACTTTGAGGCCTGGATGGAGGCCTTTGACCGGGCCGGCCTTTCCCCCGATTTCTACGCCCGCCGGGAACGGCCCGCCGACGAGATTTTCCCGTGGGACCACATCGCCGTCGGGGTGCAGAAAGCCTCCCTCCGACGGGAGTGGGAATGGAGCCGGGAGGGCCGAACGCGCCCCGATTGCCGCAGCGGGTGCTCCGCCTGCGGCATCCTGACGGAGTTCGGCCACCTCTGGGCGCCGGCATGGGTCTGCCCGGGCGGCGGGCGAGGCCACGAATGGGGGTAAAGCCACGAATTACACGAATTTCACGAATTTATAACTGGGAAATCCGCGTCTATCCGCGTTCGTCCGCGTCCTGAAAACAAACCCTCGCGTGGCTCCGTGTTCATCGGCGTCCGATTCGGAGGTTCGCTATGGCCGGTTGTTCGCCAGCCAAAATCATCGTGAGCGACCTGCATCTGGGAGCCGGGTCCTTCGGCGGCCAGAACCCGCTGGAGGACTTCCGCTCCGACGACCGGTTCCGGGACTTTCTCCTGAGCCTGCGGGCGGAGAGCGAGGCCACTGGCCAGCCGATGGACCTGGTCATCGCCGGCGACTTCATAGAGTTCCTCCAGGTCCCCGCCGTCCCGGTGGCGGAGTATGACCCGGCCCGCGTCTATCCAGAGGAGGCCTTCCGCTCCACGCGGGAGGCCGACTGCGTCCTCCGCACCGACCTGGTCATCGCCGGCCATCCCGTCGTCTTTGAGGCCCTGGCTGCCTTCCTCTCCGAGAGCCCCCGCCGGACGGTGACCATCGTCAAGGGGAACCACGACATCCCCCTCCACTGGCCCGGCGTCCAGCAGCGCATCCGCCAGGCCCTGGGCGCGACGGGCCCCCGGGCCCCCCTGCTGACCTTCGCCGCCCGCTTCTTCCACCAGGACGGCGTTTACGTGGAGCACGGCAACCAGTACCGGGACCCGCTGAACTCCCTTGAGAACTTTGAGAACCCGGAAGACCCGGAGCACCCCGGCCGCCTCCGGACCCCCATCGGCTCCCGCTTCGTCGTGGAGTTCTACAACCACATTGAGTACGAGAAGTGGTGGGTGGACGCGGTGAAGCCCATCGCCGCGCTGATCGCCTACGGGCTGGCCATGGAGACGGCCTTCGCCCTCAGAGCGCTGGGGGTCCTCCTGGGAGCGCTGCCGGAGATGCTCTTCCGGACCTATGCCGTGCCCCCCAGCGCGACCCCGCAGACCTCCCTGGACATGCTCCAGCGGGGGGAGGTGGAGGCGGTTCTCCGTTCCTGGGAAGCGGACCCGGCTTTTCGGCGGGCGCTGAACCGGTCCCTGGACGCCGTCCTGCGGGACCCGGGCCTTTCCCCTGCCCGGCCCTCCGGCAGGTGGGCCGGCCTGCGAGAGGCGTGGCTTCGCCTCCGGATGCTCCTTCACCCCCAGTCCGCCTTCCTGGAGCGGGGGCGGGCAATCAGCCGCGGCTTCAGCGACGGGCTGGCTCAGGAAGCCCGACGGATCATGCGGGAGCACGACATCCCCGTCGTCGTCTTTGGGCATACCCACGACGCGCGCCGGGACGACTTCCCCGAAGGCGTCTACCTGAACAGTGGTACCTGGACCTGGTGGCGGGACTTCTCCAGAGTGGACCGGGAGACCTGGAAGCGCCTGTTTGAGCGCCCGGAGGAGTTCTACACTCCCCACCCGCTGACCTACGTGCGGGTGGACTATCGTCCCGACGGCTCCCCCGCCCCCCGGCTCTGCGACTGGAACGCG
>DAOUBO010000360.1:0-2847 GCA_034432695.1 Anaerolineae bacterium
ACGAGATGCCCGTCAGGGGGTACGATACTTTGGGACTGTTAAGGTACGATATTACAAGACAGCCAGGGGTACGACATTACAAGACCTTACAACGCGATAAGCGATACGCGATAAGCGATACGCGATACGCGATACGCGAGGAGCGAGGAACGATGACGGAGTATCTGGAACTCACGGTGGATAAGTTCACGTTCCGGTTTGCGACCGACCGGTATTACCACCCGGAGGGGGTATGGGCGCTCCCGGAGGGGGACGGCCGGGTGCGCATCGGCCTATCGGACTTCGCCCAGCAGTCGGGCGGCGACGTCGCCTTCGCCGAGGTGAAGCCGGTGGGGACGGCAGTGGCCTTCGGCGACAAGGTCGCGTCCATTGAGACGATGAAGACGGACATCGTCGTCCCGGCGCCGGTCGGCGGGACGGTGGCCGAGGTCAACCCGGCGCTGGAGATGACCCCCGAGGTCATCAACGAGGACCCCTACGGCGAGGGCTGGCTGGCGGTCATAGCGGCCGCCGACTGGGAGGCCGACCGGGCCCGTCTGCTGGACGCCCGGTCGTACCTGGAGCGGGTCCGGGAGGTCGCCGAGGAGGAGTTGAGAAGTCGTAGGTCGGTTTGACAAACCGACCTACATGGCAGGTCCGGGAGGTCGCAGAGGAGGAGATAGTGAATCGGGGAATCGGAGGATCCGAAGAATCGGAGGATCAGAAAAATCGGCGGGAATCTGCGTTGATCTGCGTCCGAGTCCGATGCGTCCGAGTCCGATGCGCCCGAGTCCGATGCGTCCGATTCTGAGCGTGGAGGCGGGATGAGCAGGAAGGTGGTGATCATTCCCTGTAGCGGGATCGGCAAGACGTTCGGGACGGTAAGCCGGGAGGCGGCGTACACCGTGGTGGAAGACCTGCGCCCGGAGAAGGCGGACCTGGTCGCCCTCTCCCTGCTGGTGCTGGGGGACGAGGGGGCGCGGGCGGCCGTGGCGGGCCATCCCACCATCACCATTGACGGCTGCCGCCTGGCCTGCGCGACCAAAATGGTGCAGGAGAGCGGCCTTCCGGTGGCCCGTTCGTTCACCGTCCTGGACGCCTTCCGGAAACACCGCGACCTGAAGCCGGAGGGTATCTCGTCCCTCAACCCGGAGGGGCAGCAACTGGCCCGCGTTCTGGCCGAGGAGGTCGCGGAAACGGTGGACGGGTTGCTGGAGGAATAAACGGAATACGGAGTACGTACTGCGTATTCCGTACTGCGTATTCCGTACTCCGTGCTCCGCAGGAGGTGAGCATGCCGCTGTTGCCGAAGAAGAAAGTCGGGATTGTCGCCTGCTCGGGCGAGGAGTTGCCGGAGGGGACGGTCTCGCGGGTGGCGGCGCTGAAGGTGCTGGAGGAACTGCGCCCGAACGACACGGTGACCATCTGCCTGCCGCTCTTCCTGGCGGGCGGGGAGGGAGACCGGGCCTTCGCCCGCTTCTATCCGACGGTCGCCATAGACGGCTGCGAGAAGCGGTGCGCAGCACGGGCGACGGAGATGTACTCCGGCAAACCCGCCGCCAGCATCGTCGTGACAGAGGTGGTGAGCGGGGACGGCCTGGGGCCGATCCGGGGAAGCCGACGGCTGAACGAGGCCGGGATGCAGGCCGCCGACCGGGTCGCCCAGGAGGTGGCCCGGCTGGTGGACGGACTCCTGGGTCGGACGGGGCGGGAAGCGCCCGTGGAGGCGGCGGTGGAGGCGGAGGCCGCCGTAGAGGCCCCGGAGGACGAGGAGGGCGTCATCACCCTATGCTCCTGCGGCTCCGGCATCCCGGTGCAGAAGGTGGCAGTGAACGGGCGGGTGGTTACGCTCATCGCGCTGCCGGCCATCTTTGAGCAGTTCTACCAGGCCGGCAAGCGGCCCGGCGACAGGACGACGCGGGAACTGCTGGAGATGACCCGTATCTATAACCCCATCCCGCCGGAGGAGGAGGCCGCCTACGCCGAGACACTGGCGCGGGAGTACGAGAAGTACTGGAGACGAAACCACGGATGACACGGATTCCACGGATGTTTAGAAACCACGGATGACACGGATTGCACGGATTTTTTAACAGAAAATCTGCGTCCATCCGCGTTCATCCGCGTCCACCTGCAAGGAGACCGATGAGCCGTACTGCCACATACCACACCGTCGTCACCTGGAAAGGGGAGCACTGGGGGCACATCGTGATGGGCAACGGGCCGGAGATGGACTTCTCCGCGCCGCCTGACGCCTACGGCCATCCCGGCGTCCTGACGCCGGAGGACGCCTTCGTCGCCGCCGTCAACACCTGCATTATGATGATGTTCATCTGGGCGGCGGAGCGGTTCAAACTGGACCTGGTCTCCTACGAGTGCCGCGCCGAGGGGACCAAGTTGATAGAACTGGACCGGACGGAAATTTTCACCCACGTCCGGCTATGGCCGAAGATCGTGGTGCGGGCAGGAGAGGAGGACCCGGCGGCCGTGGAGAAACGGGTGCGCCGGGCGCTGGAGGGGGCCCGCAAGTACAGCCTGGTCGCCAATTCCATCAAATCCGAGGTCATCATAGAGCCGGAGATCGTTGTAACGCAAAACGAATTTTGCGTTCCAGGGAGGGAGGTATGTCGCTGAGCATCAAAGTGCTCGGACCCGGTTGCGAGGCCTGCGACTGGGTGGAGCAGCAGGCGATCGCCGCGCTGGAGATGCTGGCCGAAGAGAACCCGGACCTGGAGGCCACCATCCAGCATATCACCGACTACGCGGAGATCACCCGGTACCCGATTCTCTTCACTCCCGGGCTGGTGGTCAACGAGAAACTCGTCTGCGCCGGGCGCATCCCGAAGGTGGAGGAGGTGGTGGCCTGGC
>DAOUBO010000361.1:0-6062 GCA_034432695.1 Anaerolineae bacterium
GGGGGGGGGGCCCTCCCCCCGGAACAACCGGGCCGCCCCCCCCAGCCGATTTGTAGAGGTTAACGGCATCGCCGTCCACTACAAAATGGCCGGTGAGGGACGCCCGGCCCTGGTGCTCCTGCATGGCTTCGCCGCCAGCACCTTCTCCTGGCGGGAGGTAATGGGGCCGATGTCCGGGTGGGGGACCGTCGTCGCCTTTGATCGGCCTGGCTTCGGCCTGACGGAGCGGCCGATGGAGTGGACCGGGCGGAGCCCCTACGGCCCGGAGGCCCAGGCTGACCTGACGGTGGGGCTGATGGACGCGCTGGGGATAGAGCGGGCAGTGCTGGTGGGCAACTCCGCCGGCGGAGCCGTAGCGCTGCTGACCGCGCTGACCTACCCGGAGCGGGTGGAGGCGCTGATACTCGTATCCCCGGCCATCTACGTGGGTGGGATGGTGCCAGGGTGGGCCCGCCCGCTGTTGAACGCCCCCCAGGTGCGCCATCTGGGTCCTCTGCTGGCCCGTTCCATCCGGGATTGGGGAGTGGACTTCGGCCGTTCCGCCTGGCACGACCCGACCAAACTGACGCCGGAGATCTGGGAGGGATACGCCAAACCGCTGCGGGCCGAGAACTGGGACCGGGCCCTCTGGGAGGTCTTCCGCGCCAGCCGTCCCCTGGGGCTGGAGGATCGGCTGACGGAGATCAGGGTTCCCACCCTGGTTCTCACCGGCGACGACGACCGCATTGTCCCCACTGAGCAGAGCGTCCGGCTGGCGGGGGAGATCCCCGGCGCCCGGCTGGTGGTCATCCCCGAGTGCGGACATGTCCCGCAGGAGGAATGCCCCGGGCCGTTTCTGGAGGCGGTGGGGGCCTTTCTGGGGGAATTGCATCTGCCGTGACGGTTGCCGGGCGTCGTCTGCGCTCCACGGGTCGGGGGGCGTGCCCATCCGTCCCGTGGGATTGCCTGCCCGCTGGAACAACGGTATAATAATGCTGATGCTGGTTACCGGAAACTTTATCTGACCTTCCGTGGGGCCGAAGCCTGCTGGGCGTAGTAGGGAAGGGGATATGTCCCTCAAGGCCGGTATCCTTCGGTGGATACAGGTTGTGGGGATCCTGCTGCTCGCCGTTGCCTGCCGACCCACCGCCGTCCCTTCGGGGACGGAGACGGCGGCGCCGCCCGACGAGCAGGCAGAGGCTCGCTACGCACAGTTACGGGAGCGCATGGTGATTGAGACCATCAAGGCCCGCGGCATAACGGACGAACGAGTCCTGGAGGCGATGCGGACCGTCCCCCGGCACCTCTTCGTTCCGGAGGAGGAGCGGGAATACGCCTACGGAGACTACCCGCTGCCCATCGGTTTCGGTCAGACCATCTCCCAACCCTACATCGTCGCGCTGATGACGGAACTGCTGGAACTGAAGCCGGGGGACAAGGTGCTGGAGATCGGGACCGGGTCGGGCTACCAAGCCGCCGTCCTGGCCTCTATCCCCGGTGTGGAGGTCTATTCCATAGAGATTATCCCCGAACTGGCCCGGACGGCGAAGGAGCGCCTGGAGCGGCTGGGCTACAGGGTCCACTGCCGGGAGGGGGACGGCTACTTCGGATGGCCGGAGGAGGCGCCCTTTGACGCCATCATCGTTACCGCGGCGCCGGACCACATCCCGCCGCCCCTGGTGGAGCAACTGGCCGTGGGAGGGCGGATGGTGATCCCGGTGGGGCCGCCGGGGGGCTACCAGGTGCTCTGGAAACTGGTGAAACAGCCCGACGGAGAACTGCGGGCCTACAACTACGGAGGCGTCGCCTTCGTCCCGCTGACCGGGAAGGGGGTGCAGGAGTACCGGGAGAAAGTACGGGAGACCCCAACGCCCTGGCCCCGGTAAAGGTTTTCCGTCACCTTTTGCGAAGGAGTGTCGGGAATGAGTCTGAAAGTCACTCTGGTGTATCCGGGCATTGCCGGCCGAGGCTGGAATTCCCTGAAACAGGGGATGGACGCCGGGTGGATCTCTCACGGCCTGGCCTCCCTGAGCGCCGCGGCCAAAGCCGAGGGGTTTGAGGTCAACCTGATAGACCTGCGGGCTCTCTCCGGCTGGGACCACTACCGGGAGGTCCTGGCGGAACGGGACCCCGACGTAGTTGGGGTGACGATGATGAGTGTGGACTACAATCCGGCCTGCCAGGCCATCGCCGTCGCCAGGGAGGTCAAGCCCGACGTGGTCACCGTCATCGGGGGGCCCCACGTTACCATTGCGCTGCAGGACAGCCTGCGCATCCCCCATGTGGACTACCTGGTGACCGGTGAGGGGGAGATCACCTTCCCGCGCCTTCTCCACGCGCTGGCGCGGGGCGAGCGCCCACCCCACCGGGTCCTGCGGGGCGAGCCGCCGGACCTGGATGCCATCCCCTTCAGCGACCGGGACCTCTTTCTGGAAGAGTGGAAGAAGTGGGGCTACGACCTGGATTCGCCGGAGGTCCCCTTTGTGGAAGAGTTGCCTCCGCCCTTCGCCACCATCATTGCAGGCCGCGGGTGTATCTACAACTGCGCCTTCTGCAAGCCAGGGGAAGATTACCTCTTCGGCAAGCGGGTCCGCCGTCGGAGCGTGGACAACGTTCTGGCGGAACTGCGTATGCTGGTGGACCGATACCACCTGGCCTCTTTTATGTTCCACGACGACTGTCTCACGGAGGACCGGGAGTGGGTGATAGAGTTCACCGAGAAATACATCGCCGAGGGTTTCAACCTCCCCTTTTTCTGCCAGACCCGGGCGGACATCGTGGTGAAGCATGAGGACATGGTGGAGCGGATGGTGCGGGCTGGGCTGCGGGGGTACTTCATCGGTTTTGAGAGCGGGAGCGACCGGGTGCTCAAGTTCATCCGCAAGGGGACGACGGTGGCCCAGAACCTTCAGGCGGCCCGCATCTGCAAGAAGTATGGCATCGCTATCTGGGCCAACTATATGATGGGCCTCCCAACGGAGACCAAAGAAGAGGTCATGGCGACCGTCCGGATGATGAAGGAGATAGACCCGGACTACTACAGCCCGGCCTTCTTCACCCCTCATCCGGGAACCGACCTCTACGACTTCGTGGTGGAGCACGATCTGAGCCGGATCACCGACTACGACTCTTATCGCCGGAACCCCACCGAGCCGAAAATCCGGGGGCAGGACTACGAGTTCCTGAAGTGGGCGATGGCAGAGAGCCAGCGCCGGAAGCCCATCAACGCCTTCCGGCGATGGGTGTGGCGGCAGTGGAAACGGGTTCGGCGGGCAACTCCGGCGAAGATTCTGCGGAAACTGGGCATCCTGCCCTCCCAGCCAGCCTCCAGCCCGGCGGCGTAAGATGACGGAGTGGCATACGGACCCTCAGACCGGACTGCGCGTCGGCGTGGCGCTCATCGCCGCGCTGATCCTGGTGGACGCGGGGCTGATCGCCTGGGCCGCGACGCAACCGGTTACCTTTGCCACTTTCGTGGCTGGCCTGCTGGTCCTGATGAGCCTGGCCGCGATCGGCTGGATCGCCTATCGGCTGGCTGGGCTCATCCGCTCTGCCTACGTCCTGGACCGCAACGCGCTGGTCATCGTCTGGGGGGAAACGGAGCAGGTCATCCCCACGCCCCAGATTGAGGGGGTCGTGCTGGGGGAGGAGGTCCGGGGGCGGCTCCGCTTCCGGGGGGTCCGCTGGCCCGGCTGCTGGGTGGGTCACGGAGAGATAGAGGGCATCGGCCCCGTCCTCTTCTACGCGACGGCGCCGCTGGAGGAGCAGGTCCTGATCCGGACGCCAGGGCTGGCCTACGGCATCTCCCCCGAAGATCGGGACGGCTTCCTGCAGGTGCTCCACAGCCGGCTCCAGATGGGGCCGACGCAACTGGTGGAACAGTCCTCCTACGGCCCCGCCTTCGCCTACTGGGAATTCTGGGGGGACCGGCTGGGGGTCGGGCTGCTGGCAACGGGGTTTCTGGCGGTTCTGGCGCTGGTGGGGTTTCTCTGTGCCCGGTTCCCGGGTCTCCCGCCCCTTCTTCCCCTCCACTTTGACGCGGCGGGCCTGCCCGACCGGCTGGGTTCGCGCGGGGAGATTTTCTACATCCCCCTGATCGGCTTCGTGGTGCTCGCCGTCAACGGCGTACTGGGTGGAGCACTCTACGCGCGGGAGCGCCTGGGCGCCTACCTGCTCTGGGGCGCGGGGTTTCTGGTGCAGGTCCTCTTCTGGGGGGCCGTACTGGGGATCCTCGCCGCGGCCTGAGACAAACGTGCCAGGCACTTTCAGGAGTGCCTGGCACATCTGTATCCCCGGTTCAGATAACCGTCCCGTTCGGGATAATGGTATCCTCCGGGATCACCACGATGCCATCCCGAATCACGTAGAGTTCCTCCTCCCGGTCGGGCTCGCCCTCGTGGGATCGGATGATCACCTCGTCGCCGATGCGGACGTTCTTATCCAGGATGGCCCGCTCAATGTAGACGTTGTGCCCGACGCCCACGTTGGGGCGGCCCAAACGTCGGTTCTCCGCCCGCTGTGCGTCGTCCTCGTAGAAGTCCGCGCCCATCATCACCACCTGGCGCAACCGGGAGCCGGGCCGAATCATGCTCCGCAGGCCGATGACGCACTCCTCCAGGTCGGCGTTGTAGAGCCGGCAGCCGTCGGCGACCACCGTCCGCTCCAGACGGCAGCCGTCTATCCGGGAAGAGGGTAGAAAGCGAGAACGGGTGTAGATGGGAAAGCGCGGGTCATAGAAGTCAAAGGGGGGGTCCGGACGGGTCAACGCGAGGTTCGCCTCGTAGAAGGAGCGGATCGTCCCGATGTCCTCCCAGTACCCCTCAAAGGGGAACGCGTAGACCCGGCGGGTCTGGACGGCCGCCGGGATGATGTGATGCCCGAAGTCGTCCCCCGGAACCTCCTCCAGCAGGCGGGTCAGCACGTCCACCTGGAAGACGTAGATGCCCATAGACGCCAGGAAGGGCTTTTCGGTGTCGTATCGGCTGATCAGTCCTTCCAGAACGGCGGGGTCCTTCGGTTTTTCGGCGAACGCGATCACCCGTCCCTCGGCGTTGGTCTTCAGAATCCCGAAGCGCGCCGCGTTCTGGGCACCCACCGGGATGACAGAGACGGTTACGTCGGCGCGGGACTCCCGATGATACCGGATAAACTCTCCGTAGTCCATCCGGTAGAGGTGGTCGCCCGCCAGGATCAGGATGTCCTTGGGGGCGTGGGGAAGGATCCGGTGCAGTTGTCGCCGGACCGCGTCGGCGGTGCCCTGATACCACGCGTCGCTGGTCAGCGTCTGTTCCGCCGGGAGCAGTTCCACGAAGCCGCCGGAGAAAACGTCAAACCGATACGTCTGGTAGACGTGCCGGTGAAGAGAGGCGGTGAGAAACTGGGTCAGGACGAAAATGCGGGTGATGCCGGAGTTGATGCAGTTGCTGAGGGAGATGTCTATCAGGCGGTACTTGCCCGCGATGGGGACAGCGGGCTTGGCCCGCGCTTTGGTGAGCGGGTAGAGCCGGGTTCCCCGCCCTCCACCCAGAACGACAGCCACAACATCCTGAACCGGCATAAAGCACCTCCAGAGTTCCGCTCGTCAAGGGCCGGGCCCCTGAACGACGCGGCCCTTTCCCAACTCCGGCTTTTGGACGATGCGAGATCCTTCCTCACTGGACTTTGGACAAACCGCCGGGATGTAAATTCATTTCGGCCTACAGGCCACCCATATATGGGCATCGGCAAATGGATAAAGCCCACATATGTAGCATGGGTCAGGCGCTCTCCCTGGCCTTTTCAGTTTGTCCAAACTCCAGTCCTCGGGCCTCCTGTATTTTACCGCCGGCCCCGACCTGTGGCAAGCCGGAGTCTCGCTGGGGTTCGGGCCCGAGTGGGGGCAGTGCTTCTGGCCGCCGCAGGCGCCGATTGGTAGCCAGCAATCTGACGCTCGCCCTCATCACGGCCGATACACCGCCACCCGATGGGCGCCCGCATCGGCGATGTAGAGAACGCCGTCCGGCCCCACGGCGATCCCCATCGGCAGGACGAAACCGGCTGGGTCCAAGCCCAAACCGCCGAAACCGTAGGGGTACTCCCCCTCC
>DAOUBO010000362.1:0-2016 GCA_034432695.1 Anaerolineae bacterium
AGCCGGCCCTTTCCCTGACCAGCCCGGCCTTCAGGTCCGGAGGCACGATACCGGAGACCTACACCTGCGAGGGGCCAGACCTCTCCCCGCCCCTGGAGTGGGTGGGAGTCCCGGCAGGCACACAGAGCCTGGTCCTGCTCTGCGAGGACCCCGACGCGCCGGGCGGCCTCTTCGTCCACTGGGTCCTCTACAACCTCCCCCCGACGACGAACAGCCTGATGGAAGGGATCCCGCCCCTTCCTTCCCTGAGCGGTGGGGGCCAACAGGGGAAGAACGGCTTCGGCCGGGTGGGCTACGGTGGCCCCTGCCCGCCGCCCGGTTCCACCCACCGCTATTTCTTCCGCCTCTACGCGCTGGATACCGTGCTGGACCTGCCGCCGGAGGCGACGCGGGAGCAGGTCCTGAAGGCCATGGAGGGCCACATCCTGGCCTGGGGAGAACTGATGGGCCGATTCGGGAGATAACCGCAGGGGGGATATGACTAACCTTCTCAATCCCTGGAAAGCCGGAAGGCCCGCACTCCTCCGCGTTTGCCCGCGCCTCTCTGTGCCCTCCGTGTCTCCGTGTGAGCACCCTGCGCCCTCCGTGCCTCCGTGTGAGCACCCTGCGTCCTCCGTGCCTCCGTGTGAGAATCAAGAGGCCGGAAGGCCCACATCCCTCCGCGCTCGCCCGCGCCCCGTTGAGGCCGCCGGGATTCGCCGGACGTTCTGGGGCCGCCGACCGCTGCTGCGGGCCCCCCTCCCGCTCTATGAAATCGCAGGCGGGGTCCTGGCCCTGGGCCTGGGCTGGCTGCTGGCGCGTCCAGCCTTGCCGACCGCCGCGGCGCTTCTGGCCCTCATCGCCCTGACGGTCGGGACCCTGGCGGAGCCCCTGGTGGGCGCTGTGGGCGGGCTGTTCCTGGGCCTCCTCCGGGCGTATCTGCAGGTCAGTGTGCCGAATGTGCCCAGCCAGATCGGCCATCTCTTCATCGCGCTGGCGCTGGGCGCTCATTGGGCGCGCGGGCTGGCCCGCCGGGACTTCCGCCTTCCCCTGGGGGAGCGCCACCCCGCGGCCTTTCTGAGCCTCCCAGCCCTTGCCTTTGCGGGCGCGGCCGCCCTCTCCCTCTGGTCCCCGCTCTATAGCCCTCGCCTCCTGGATCTCTATGGGGGGCTGGAGTTGATCAAGTGGGCCGAGATCCTGTGCCTCCTCTGGATGGCCGCGGAACGGGCAGATCGCCGCCGCCTTCCCTGGCTGGTGGGGGGCGTCCTGGGCGTGGGGGTCTTCCAGGCCCTCGTGGGCCTCTATCAGTTCGGACTGCGGGGGGAGGGGCCGGAGCCCTTCCTCATTCCGGGCACCTCTTTCTACCGCGCGTACGGCACATTTGAACAGCCCAACCCCTACGCCGGGTACATCGGGATGACGCTGGCGCTGGGGGTGGGCATTCTGGCCGCCTGCGGCCTGCGCTGGATCAGGGCACGCCGATGGGGACCTCTGCTGGGCACAGGAGCCGCCGTCGGGCTGATGGCGTTTGCCCTGGGGGCCTCCTGGAGCCGGGGGGGATGGATGGGGTTCGCCGCCGCGCTGGGAGCCATAGCGCTGGCCCTCCCCCGCCGCAGTCGGTGGGGCCTCCTCCTGGCCGCCGGACTGCTCGCCCTCTTTCTGGGGCTACTGGCTGCGGGATTGCTTCCGGCTCGTATCGTTGCCCGCCTCACCGACTTCACCGCCGACCTGCGCTTCCAGGACGTTCGGGGAGTCAGCATCACCAGCGCCAGATTCGCCGTCATAGAACGACTGGCCCACTGGCAGGCCGCGCTGGAGATGTGGCGGTTTCGTTTCTGGACGGGCGTCGGTCTCGGGGGATACGAGCCGGTATACCCTGCCTTTGCGCTGGTCAACTGGCCCCTGGCCCTGGGCCACGCCCACAACCTCTACCTGAACCTCCTGGCAGAGACGGGGATGGTGGGACTGGGGGCCTACCTCCTCCTGTGGGGGGTCGTCTTCTGGCAGACCTGGAACATCACCCGCGCGGCCGCCGGG
>DAOUBO010000363.1:0-4074 GCA_034432695.1 Anaerolineae bacterium
AGGAACTGGGGGTTGCCCGGCTGGTCGCGGTTGTTCCGCACCCCCGTCTGGAACGGGAGGGGCTGATAGGTGGTGATGGGCGGCGTGTTCAGGAGCCGCAGGCTGCTCACCACCAGGTTCGGCCCCGAGACCGGGCAGGGGGAGATGAAGGACGCCGTCACGTTATGTTTTCTGTTCCCAGCCCGGACGGTGTGCGAACCCTCCGTGACGTTGACGGTGATGACCGTCGTCCACTGGACCGGCAGGTTGGTGGCATAGACGGTGCCGACCTGCGCGCCGTCCCAGTAGATGGCGATGTGGTCGTTCTTGTTCTGGTAGGTCCAGTTGTAGCCCCGGACGGTGACGGTGATGCCGGTGCCCGGACCGCCGCAGGTGGGGGAAAGGGTGATGTAGGCGGTGGACGGTGTGGGCGTGGGCGGTGCGGGAGTGGGCGTTGGGCTGGGTGTCGGGCTCGGCGTCGGCGTCACGGAGCAATCCCGCACCACGTCGTAGTCCGTCTTCCCGTAGGCCTGGACGACAATCAGGTGCCCGACCTGGAGCGGGGAGACGGAAAAGGAGAAGGTGTTGTCCCCTCCGGCGACGGTGCTGGCGATATAGCCGGTGTTGACGTTCCGCAACTGGACGGTCTGCCCCCGCTGGGCCACACCGGCCACCTGGGTGCTCCCGGCGCAGAGGGGCTTGTTCAGGACGACCACACAGGCCGGATGGGCGGAGCAATCCGCATCGGCGCAGTCTATTGCGCCATCGGCGTCATCGTCCTGCCCGTTATCGCAGATTTCGGTGGCCTGGCAGTTGGGGGCCCCGGAGCAATCGGGGTCGTAGCAATCCACCAGACCGTCGCCGTCGTCGTCCTGGCCGTTGTCGCAGATTTCGGCGGGCGGCGCCTGGCAGGCGGGGTCGGCCATACAGTCGGTATCGTCGCAGTCCACCAGGCCGTCCCCATCATCGTCCACGCCATTGGTGCAGTCCTCGCTGACCAGGCAGTCGGGAGTCCCCCAGCAGTCGGGGTCCTCGCAGTCCACCCCTCCGTCCCCGTCGTTATCCAGGCCATCGGAGCAGGAGGTCTCGCTGCCGCCACCGCCAGGGGGGCTGGGGGGCGTGAAGGTCTCCCCGTAGGAGGCGATGGTGCGGGCGGCGATAGTGCGGATGGGGAGCCCGCCGGGCGCGAAGGCCGCGATGATGGGGGAGATCAGCGGCAGGTTGTAGTTCAGGGAGACGACGACCCGCTGCCCGATGCCGGCCTTGCCATCGGGCCCCCATCCTCCCGGCCCCAGGCAGTTGAAGAGGGTAGTCCCCGGGCCGCTGTCGCACAGGACGGTCACGGCGACGTCGTTGGGGTTCACCAGCGTGGTATACTGGAGCGTCCGATTGGTCACCCCGTTGGGGTCCCAGGGGTGGACCGCGCCCCAGCGGGCCCCCTCCCGCGCGGCGTTGAAGAGGGAGGTGTAGATGAACAGGGCCCGCCCGAAGTCCAGAATCCCCAGCAGAAACAGCAGGAGCAGGGTGGCGATCAGGGCGAACTCCACCAGCCCCTGCCCCCGTTCATGTCTCCGAGGTTGGCTCATTCGCTTGCGCATCCTCCCCCCGAATAGAACAACGGGCCAGGAACCCGGAGTGCCCATTGACGACCGCGTTCCGGCCCGGCTCAAGTATATCCGACTGGACAAAAGTGGGTTGCAGTAGAATTATAAACCGATTCAGGATTTATTGCAAGAGTACCCCAGTACTACAAACGGGATTCTGTGCTATAATCCCGATAGCCACCCTGTGGAGGGATGTATGCGTGGCAGAAATTTCTGGCTGCTCCTGGCCCTGGCGGCCCTGCTGGCCGGATGCGGTCGGCCGGCCGGGGGCGTCCTCTTCTCCGACCGCTTCGGAAACCCCGAGAGCGGTTGGGGAGCCGAAAGCCGCGAAACCTTTGACCGGGGCTACCAGGAAGGGGAGTACTTCATAGAGGTCTACGAACCGGACTGGCTGGTCTGGGCCACGCCGGGGAAACGATTCACCGACGTGGCGCTGGAAGTGGAGGCCCGCCGGGTCTCCGGCGAAGCGGGCGGGAACTTCGGCCTCGTTTGCCGCTACCGCAGGCCCGCCGATTTCTACTACTTCGCCATCACCGACGACGGCTATTACGCGGTCCTGCGGGTGGAAGGCGGCAAGCCGACCGTCCTCACCGGATCGGGTTTTCTCCCCTCCCCGGACATCCCCGCCGGGGCAGCGACCTACCACCTTGGCGCCGTCTGCGCGGGGGACCGGCTGCGCCTGCTGGTGAACGGCCGGGAGATCGCCGCTGTTGTGGACGTGACCCTCCGCAGGGGAGACGTGGGCCTGGCCGTCGGCGCAGGGCCGGAGGGCCCCCTCCGGGTCCATTTTGACAACTTTCGCGTGACCGTGCCGGAGAAGAACCCATGAGCCGAAACTCCCTCGCAAACACCCTGGTCGCTGGGGGGCTTCTCCTCGGCCTTCTGCTGAGCGCCTGTGCGCGTCAACCGGGGAGTGCGCTCCCCTGGAAAGAGGATTTCTCCTCTCCGGGGGCCTGGCTTCTGGAGTCCGATGCCGCCGCGGAGGTCACCGTCGCGGACGGCGTCCTGCGCATCGCCGTTCACACCCCCAACCAGTTGGCCTGGGCCACGGCGGGGAAGGACCTCCGGGACTTCCGCCTCACCGTAGAGGCGACCCAGGTCGCCGGCCCCGCGGACAACGAATACGGCGTCCTGATCCGGATGCAGGACCGCCGCAACTTCTACTGCTTCGCGATCAGCGGGGACGGCTACTTCCTGGTCAGCCGGTTTGTGGAGGGCGTTCGGGAGCCCCTGGCCGGCGATTGGACCCCCTCCGATGCCATCCGTCAGGGCGCAGCGACGAACGTTCTGGAAATCGTCGCCCAGGGGAGCCGGTTTTCATTTATCGTGAACGGGCAGACGGTGACCGAGGCAGAGGACGAGCGCTTCCCCCACGGCGACATCGGCCTCTATGCGGGCAGTTTCTACGAGGGCGGCGTGATCGTCCAGTTTGACCATCTTCAGGTTTCCGCTCCTTAGCGGAGCCCGGAAGTCGGGGGCGCCGCGCCCGGTACGATGAGAACCTGTTGCGTTCGGATGAGGTGAGAATGGACCTGCTGATCGCCACCAACAATCCGGGAAAGTTGCGGGAATATCGGGCCCTCCTGTCGGCCCTTCCGGTCCGGCTGCATTCCCCCTCGGAGTTGGGCCTGCAGGTGGAACTGGAGGAAACGGAGCCGACGTACCTGGGCAACGCGATGCGCAAAGCCCGCGTCTACGCCCGGATTTCCGGCATGCTGACTCTGGCCGACGACTCCGGCCTGGAGGTAGACGCGCTGGGAGGCGAGCCCGGCCCCCTCTCCGCTCGCTATGCTCCCGGCTCCGACGCGGACCGCGTCGCAGCGCTGCTGGCCCGCCTGGAGGGAGTCCCATGGGAGCAGCGCACCGCCCGCTTCCGCTGCGTCATCGCCATCGCGACCCCCGAGGAAGTCCTCTACACCTCAGAGGGGGTCTGCGAAGGCTACATCGCCCATAGCCCCGCAGGGACGGGCGGGTTCGGCTACGACCCCGTTTTCTACCTCCCCGAGTTCGGACGTACGATGGCTGAACTGCCCGCCGAGGTGAAAAACCGCATCAGCCATCGGGCGCGCGCGGTGGAGGCCGCCCTCCCCGTACTTCAGCGGCCCCTCCGCCCCTCTGCGGGCCCCCTCGCCGACACGGAGGGCAGCCCCTCCGTGCCGGCCCCGCTGGAGCACCTGGAGCGCCAGTTGAACTACGTCTTTCGGGATCGTGGGCTGCTCCTGCGGGCGCTCACCCACCCCTCCTATGTCCACGAACATCCGGAGGCGGGACTGGATAACCAGCGCCTGGAGTTTCTGGGCGACGCCGTCCTCAGCCTGACCGTCGCGGAATGGATCTACCACCGCTACCCGGAGTTCCGGGAGGGAGAGATGACCCGGCTCCGGGCCGCGCTGGTCTCCGAGGAATCCCTGGCCCGCTTCGCGACCCGGATTGGCATCGGCTTTGCCCTGCGCCCCGGCCGGGGGGGGGGGGGGCGGCGGGGCGGGGGGGG
>DAOUBO010000364.1:0-6084 GCA_034432695.1 Anaerolineae bacterium
GGCGCAGGGTCGGGCTGGACGGACGGGCCCGGGAGCCGGTCCCGGGAGACGCCCAGGATTCTCTCCGCGGCCGCGTTCATCCGGATGGCCCGTCCCTCCCGGTCGGTGACGATCACGCCTTCCGCCGCGCTTTCCAGGATCGCTTCCCGCAGGGAGGCCTCCTTCTCCCGTTCCTGGAGGGCCCGGTTCAGGTCTTCCACCTTCTGCTCCAGGCGGCGGTAGAGGCCGATGTTCTCCACCGCGGCGGCGATCTGGGCGGCGATGGACTCGCAGAGCCGGGCGCTGCGGGCCTCAAAGGCCGGCCGGCCGTGTTCCTTGACAACGGCCAGGAGCCCGACGACTCGCTCCTGGTACACCAGAGGCTGGAGGATGGTGGGGCCACCCTGCTGGATATCCAGCAGGGTGTGGAAGGGCACCAGATGCCCCGAAGGTTCGCGGGGGTTCAGGACCAGCCCCCGTCGCCGTCCGACGGCATGGGCCAGAAGCGGGTACTCGGTGAGGGGAAGGGCCTCGTCGGGAGGGACGATCTGCCCCAGAAGCGGCGCGTAGAGGACCCGAATCCGCAGGCGATCGGGTTCGGGTTGTTCTTCACCCTCTGCTGGCTCCCGAAGCAGGATGGCGACCCGGTCGGCATCCAGCGCGTGGGCGATGCTTTCCGAAACCTGCTTCAGCGTCCGGTCCAGGTCCAGGGACTCCCCCAGGGCACGGCCGATTTCCAGCAGCGAGAAAAGTTCCTGCATCTGCCGGACCGATTGTTCGCTCAGCGTCTGGAGTTCCTGGCGGTAGGACCAGAGGTCCTGGAGGGCGGCCCGGTAGACGGCGACGGAGATGAGGGGGTAGCCCAGCAGATGGATGATCCGGCCCAGTCCGGGTTCGTCCAGCGTAATGAGCAGGCTTCCCGCGAAGATGATGAGGAACGCGACGCCGGGGAGTCGGCTGCCGTTCCGGTGCCCCCGAAGCACGAGATAGATGCCGCTCCCCAGGGCCAGCAGGGCAGCCCAGGCATCCCAGACCGCCTGCTGCCAGAAGACGGCGTACTCCATAAACGGCACGGCCTGGACCATCTGGTACCAGAAGGGGAAGAAAAAGAGCGTCAACCCAACGGCCGCCAGAACGCTGGCGATCAGAAACGTCCATCCGGCGCGTCTGCCGATAAAGGGGGTCAGGAAAGCCCAGGCCATACAGGTCAGGCTGACGACTTCCAGCGCGTAGAGGAGGGGGGCCAGAAGGGTCTGTTGTTGGGGGCCGAAGAGGAGCAGGGGGATGCGCAGCAGGGTCATCCAGAAAAAAGCGATAAGGAAGCGACGCTGGTCCGGGTTCCGGGTATGCCGGTATTCGGTCAGCGCGATGCCCGCCGCGCCTTCCAGGGCCAGCAGGATGAGAAGGTGGTAGACGAAGGTGCCCGGTCCCGTGGTCAGCAGGTTATAAAGGGGGCCAAGGGTTCCCACAGACCTTTACTCCTTCCCTGCGTCAATCCGCAACGCCGTCAGGGAGCGGTTCAGGTCCTGGATGAAAAAGATGAGGGAGACGACCAGACAGCCCATGCAGGCGATGAAGAGGAGGCCGATCAGGGCGGCAATCTCCCATCGGAAAAGGGCGGCCAGGAACATGGCGATGACCAGGATAGCGGCGAAGAGGGCGCTGAAAGCGGCGAAGACGATGGCCGTTCGGAGCAGATCGGCGCGAATCAGCAGGATCTGGATCTGCAGCGAGAGCCGCGGCACCTGGTCGGCGGGGGCGGTTGCTCCCTCCCGCGCCAGGAGGCGGGCCCGGTCCACCACGCGCCCCAGGCGGTTGGTCATGGTCAGCAGGAGCAGCCCCACGCCGGAGATGAGCACGACGGGGCCGATGGCTACCTGAAGGGTCGGGATCAGTTCGGCAACGGTCAGCGAAGGCATTTACCGGTAGCGGTGGTATCGCCGGAAGACTTCCCCAACACTGCGGCCCTCGTGGACCCGAAGGATGACCTCTCCCAGGAGCGGTGCGACGGAGAGGATGGTCATATTGGGCAACCGCTTCTCTGGCGGGATGGGGATGGAGTTGGTGGTGATAATTTCCTTCAGACCCAGTTCCCGCAGCCGGTCCACCGCGGGGGGGGCCAGGACCGCGTGGGCGAAGCAGAGGTAGATGTCCCGTGCTCCGCTTTCCCGGATCAGGCGGACAGCGTTGGCGACGGAGCCAGCGGTCGTGACCTCGTCGTCCACGATGATGGCGTCCTTATCGGCGACATCTCCCACCAGGGTCAGGGCCTCGGTATCGCGGGCGACGCGCCGTTTTTCCACAATAGCCAGGGGAAGTTCCAGTTCCTCGGCGAAGTTGCGGGCCTTTTTCGCAAATCCCAGGTCCGCCGAAACCACAACGGCGTTTTCCAGCCGCTTCTCTTTCAGATAGTCGGAAAGGATGGAGAAGGCGGTCAGGGAGTCGCCGGGGATGCTGAAGAAGCCCTGAATCTGGTCGGCGTGGAGGTCCAGGGTGATGTAGCGGTCGGCCCCTGCGACGGTGATGAGGTCGGCGATGAGGCGGGCGGTGATGGGCACCCGGGGCTGGTCCTTTTTGTCCGACCGGGCGTAGGCCAGGTAGGGGATGACCACGGTGATCCGGTCAGGGGAGGCGCGCCGCAGGGCATCCAGGAAGATCAGCAGTTCCATAATGTTCTCGTTGACGGGCGAGGAGGTCGTCTGAATCAGAAAGACGTCCTGTCCCCGGACGCTCTCGTGGAGGCGAACGAAGATGTTCTCGTTGGGGAAGCGAATGATGTCCCGGCCGGAGAGGGGGATCCCCAGGTACCGGCTGATTTCCTCCGCCAGTTCCGGACATCCGCTCCCGCTGAAGAGTTTGATCATCCCGTGCATACATCCCCTCCGAAGCGTGTTTCGGTCTTCGGCGGTTGCGACCTGCGTCCCGCACCCGTCTGCGGGGAGGCCCACATCCGACTGAACTCCGGTTTCTTGCCCGTTCTCCCCTGCAGGGAGGTCGGATTGTCTGCGGCTGCTGGGTGGTTTGGATTCCCCTCATTTGCCCATCAGGGCGACCGGCAGGTCGCCCCTACGGTCGGCACCCGGGACGTGGCGCCGGCCGATGGGAAATCGCCCGCAAGATTTATCCTGCCCGTTGCTCGCAAGACGAATCTCGCGCCACAAAATAAATTTTGCGCTACAAACCGAAGGCCCGGGGCGGGCAACTGGAGTCGGTTCCGAGGCGGCGGCCGAGCCGCAGAGCCCTTCCGTTAACACCTATCAGGCAAAAGGGTGAAGGGCGCAGTCGGACCGCCACGACCTGTCTGTTTTTGCCCCGCCGGGACTGGTTTTGGAGATCGGCTTGCCGCCGCCCTGAAAAAGGCCGGATTACGGGAGGGGCTCACGGTGCCCAGGAGAGCCGCTGGTTCTCCCAGTTGGGCATCGTCTCCCCCAGGTCTACGAGCAACCGCTGGTTTTCCCCGTTGGGCTGCATCAGATACAGGCCCCAGTGGTCGGCCCGGTAGGAAACGAAGGCGATGGTGGACCCGTTGGGGGACCACGCCGGGAGCCCCTCCGGGGCCGAGGTGCTGAGCAGAACCTGAACGCCGCCGCTGATGTGCAGGAGGTAGAGGTCCCAGTTCCCCGTGTGGTTGGACATATAGAGCATCAGGTCTCCACCCGGGGCCCAGTGGGTGACGGTGTCGCCGGCACTCCCTGTCAGCCGGACGGGGGGCTGGGCATCGTCGGGGTTGTCTATGAAGATCCCGCAGGCGGTGCCCGTCGCCTCGCAGCCGGTCCAGGCCAGCCATCCGCCGGGCCCCCATACCGGAGCCCAGCCGGAGGCCAGGACCGTCGGTTCGGCCGTGCCGTCGGTCCGGGCGATGTAGACGTGCCATACGCCGGCGCTGTCGGGAAGGGCGTAGGCGTATCGGCTCCCGTCCGGGGAGAGGGTGGGCCAGGCCGCTCGCGCGTCGGCCAGGAGGAGGGTCCGGGCGCCGTTGGGCTCCAGAAGGGCGATCCCCCCGGCCAGACGGTCCCGGAAGATCAGCCGCCCTCCGCCCCATTGCCAGGAAGGCTGGTCGGCCCCTTCCGCGACGCGGGAGAGGTAGCCATTGGCCCCGTCGGAGAGGATGGTGTAGAGATCGTAAAGCCCGGTCGCGGCGTTATAAGCGGCATAGGCCAGGCGGCCGTTGTTGAAACCTGGCACGACTGTGGAGGGAAGGGTGCCGGTGATGGGCGCGATGGGGGTCGGCGTTGCGGCGGCGCAGATGGCCGCGGCTTCATCCCGCTTTCGGAGGAGTCCGGCGTCGTTTTTCAGGCGCAGGGCCTCGTCGTACTCGGCCAGCGCGGGGCACATTTCTCCCTGCCCGGCCCAGAGGTCACCGTAGAGGACGTGTGCTTCGTAGAGCCGCTGAAAGACGTCCCGGTAGTTGGGCGCGAGGGCGTAGAGGGCCTCCAGTTGCTGGATGCAGATGTCCCAGTTGACGCCCCAGTAACTGAGCGCCTTCAGGTAGCGGCGGGCCAGTTCCTGCTGGAGCAGCGCGCCGTTGTCCAGGGGGCGAATCTGCCGGGCCTGGTCCAGGTAAAAGATGCCCTCTTCCAGGGAGTCGCCCGCCAGGGCGGCCAGGCCGGCGTTGTAGAGGCTGGTGAAGAGCATATCCTCCACCGCCCCCCGCTCGTAGTCGGGCTGGAAGGCCCGAAGTTGGGCCAGCAGGCGCGCGGCCTCCGCCCACTCCTGCCGGTCGTAGGCGGCTTTCGCCTGAGCGAAGAGGTCGCGCGCGATCTCTTCTACGGCCTGGGTGGTCGGCGTCGGCCGGGCGGCAAGGCGGGCACGGGCTTCGGCCAGCCCCTGTTTCGCCAGAGGGTGCTCGGGCACCAGCTGGAGGGCGTACTCAAATTCGGCGATGGCCAGTTCGTATTCCCCACCGTCCAGTCGCTCCAGACCCCGTCGGTAGTGCTCGTCGGCCATCGCGATCCGGCGTTCTATCCGGTCCTGTTCCCCCGCCCGGAGGCCGGCGTATGCGCCGACGCCCAGGGCCAATGCCAGCAGGAGCAGGAAAGCCGCGGCGACGGCCAGGGTGAAGCGCAGGCGCTGCCAGAAGGTGGGCCGCTCCCGGCGATCTTCCGCGGCTTCCTCGCCGATGATGAACGGGAGAGTGTCTTCCTGGCTGGCGACCCAGGGGAGCGAACGAACCCGCAGGGAGCGGCGAGTTTTCCGCCCCTTCAAGGGCTGGGTTTCCTCCACGTTGGTGCCGCAGCGGGGGCACAGGAGCAGCGGTTCGGGAACGTCGTATCCGCATTCAGGACAACGCATAGGAACCCTCGCCGGGAATTATAGCCTGTTTTTTCGTTCTTGTCCAGCGCCATAGGGCTTCTCCAGATTGGCGAAATCCAGGAGGGCGGGGATGCAGGGGGTCCCGGCTCTGCAGGATAGCGGCGGCTATCCGGGGGTGGAGTTGACAATTTTGACAGGGTGGATATACTATTATCGGGTGGCAGAGGAGGCGTGAGCGCCCGTCCCCCCAGGGAGCGAGGAGAAACGGGTCTTCCCCTGATTCCCCCAGAGAACATCCACGGAGGTGCAGCGATGAAACTCGGAGAACGGATTCAGTCGGCCGACTGGAAAGCAGAGAAGCATGTCCCTGTCATAGAATGCCCCGAAACCGTCAGCGCAGGCCAGGCCTTTCAGGTCACCGTCACAGTGGGCAAGGAAATCCCCCACCCCAACACCACCGAACACCATATCCGCTGGATTCAACTCTACTTCCAGCCGGAGGGGGATAAGTTCATCTACGAGATCGGGCGCTGCGAATTCACCGCCCACGGCGAGTCGGTCAAAGGCGCCAACCAGGGGCCCGCGTACGCGCAGCCGACCGCCGTCTTCCTCGTCCAGGTCAACACCCCCGGCACTCTGATCGCCCTCTCCTACTGCAACATCCACGGCCTGTGGGAGAGCAGCAGGGAGATCGCACTGGCATAGTCCCTTCAACGCTCCTGGTGGTAGCGACAGGGCTGTTACTGCATCCTGGCTTCCATCTACCACCCGTTTGAGGGACGGTAAGGGTCATCAAGAAAGATGGTTTTTGTGGCGGGGGGGGGGCGCCCAAACACCACTCCTCTTCCCCCT
>DAOUBO010000365.1:0-2803 GCA_034432695.1 Anaerolineae bacterium
CGAAAATTCGTGCCATCCGTGAAATTCGTGGCTTCCTGAACCACGGATTTCACGGATGACACGGATTTTTAGCTTTACCACGAAAGGTCTATAAAAATTCGTGTAATTCGTGAAATTCGTGGCTTTGAAATTCGTAGCTTTGAAATTCGTGGCTTATGGAGGTTCCCCATGTCCGTAGACACCTGCGAAGTGATCACCCCCACGCTGGTCTGGTCCCCCGCCGAGACGCTCAGCCCCCGCGTCCGCCGCCTGCGGGACCAGTACTGGAGTTTCTACACCCGAGAGTACACCAACGAGGTGCGCGCCTACACCACCGGCACCCCCTGGGACCACGTCTACTCCCCCTGGAACTGGACCAATGTCCCTGAGATGATGCTGTTCCTGGAGGGCGCCAAAGCATACCTGCGGGCCGCCGCGACGAAGGTAGACCTGCCCCCCGGCTTCTGGAAGGAGCCGCTGGTGGTCCGGCGGGCCATCTTCTTCCGGGAGGTCGTGGAGAAGTACCTGCCGGTGCAGATTCTGGAGGGCGAGTTGATCGTCGGCTCCCATTTCAACGCCGCGCTCTCCCGGACCCTCACCCGCGCCGAGGCCCGCCAGTTCGCCCGAATGGAGCGGCGCTTTCTGAAGGAGGTCTTCCGGCTGGACCGGCTGGGGGTGGGCAACTGCGGCGCCATTCCGGGCCACCTCATCCCCAACTACCCGCGCGTCCTCCGGGAGGGGTTCCGGGCCATCCACGCGGAGGCGGAAGCCGTCGCCCGGGACCCCCAGGCCTCCCCCCAGCGGCGCGCGCTGGCCCGCGCGATCGCCATCTGCGCCGAGGCCGCCCGGGCGGTCGCCGCCCGCTACGCCGCCGAGGCCCGCCGTCTCGCCGCGCAGGAGCCCGACCCCGCACGGCGGACCGAACTGGAGGAGATCGCCCGCATCTGCGACCGGGTCCCCTGGGAGCCCGCGGAGACCTTCCACGAGGCGCTCCAGTCCCTCTGGTTCACCCATATGCTGGTGATGGTCGCCGAGAGTTACCCCGGCCCCGGCCTCTCCCCCGGCCGCATAGACCAGTACCTCTACCCCTACTACCGGGCCGACATAGAGGCCGGACGGCTCACCCGCCAGCAGGCCAAAGAACTCCTCCAGTGCTTCTGGATCAAGCCCAACTACGCCTACGACTACCAGGGCTGGGTGGGCACCAACCAGGGCATCAACTCCTCCTTCGGCCAGCTGGTCACCCTGGGCGGGATGGACAAGAGGGGCGAGGACGCCAGCAACGAACTGACCGCGCTCATCCTGGACGTCATTGAGGAGATGAACCTGCTGGAGCCCAAGCCCAACGTCCGCCTGCACGCCCGAACGCCCGACTGGCTCCTGCATCGGGTGGTGGACATGGTCGCCAGCGCGCAGGGGAGCCCGTTTCTGCTGAACTTTGATGAGAACTCCATCGCGGGCCTGCGCTGGGAGGGGTTGCCGGAGGAGAAACTCTGGGACTACGCCCCCGTGGGCTGTCTGGAGAACACCCTGCAGGGCTGCGACCGCTCCGGGACGGTGGACGTCAACCTGAACATCGCCAAGGCGGTGGAACTGGCCCTCCACGACGGGCGGGACGCCGCCACCGGCGAGCCCATTGGCCCCCGGACGGGCGATCCCCGGACCTTCGCCACCTTTGACCAGTTCTTGGACGCCTTCAAGCGGCAACTGAAGGCCATTCTGGAGCAACTGATCGCCGCCAACAACATCGCCGACACCGGGCGGGCCCGCTTTGAGCCCACCCCGTACCTCAGCGCGCTGGTGGACGGCTGTCTGGAGAGCGGGAGGGACGTCACCGCGGGCGGCGCCCGCTACAACTTCATCACCGTGGAAGGCGTCGCCCTGGCGACGGCGGCGGATAGCCTGGCGGCGGTCCGGAAACTGGTCTACGAGCAGAAGGCCGTGAGCATGGACGACCTGATCCGGGCACTGGACGCCAACTTTGAGGGCTACGAGTCGCTCCGCCAGACCCTGTTGCACCGGGCCCCGAAATACGGCAACGACGACCCGGAGGCGGACGAGATCGCCCGGGAGATCAGCCGGTTCTGGACGACGGAGGCGTTCCGCCACACCACACCGGAGACGAGCAAGCGGTATCGCGGCGGCTACCTTTCCTGGAACTACTGGGTGGCTTATGCGCCCCGCACCGCGGCGACCCCCGACGGGCGCCGGCGCGGCCAGTTCCTCTCCAACGGCGTCTGCCCGGTCAACGGCGCCGACCGGAACGGGCCGACGGCGGTCATCCGCAGCGTGGGCCGGCTGGGCCTGGAGACGGCGCCCAACGGCGCGTCCCACACGATGAGTTTCTCCCCCAGCCTGCTGCGCAACCCGGAGAACCGGACCAAACTGGCGGCGCTTCTGCGGGCCTACGGCAGGATCGGCGGCACCTGTCTGCAACTGAACGTCGTCAGCCCGGAGACGCTGCGCGCGGCCCAGCGAGATCCCGAGTCCTACCGCAACCTTCTGGTCCGGGTCACCGGCTACAACGCCTACTTCGTGATGCTGGGCAAGGAGATTCAGGACGAGATCATCGCCCGGGAGAGCCACGCGCTGTGAGGTGGAACGGGGGACGCAGATAAACGCGGATGGACGCGGATATTTGAAAATCCGCGTCTATCCGCGCTCGTCCGCGTCCGGCATAGAGAGTGCGAAAATGACCATCGGTATCACTTTCAACATTCAGCGGTTCAGTACGGGGGACGCGGATAAACGCGGATGGACGCGGATATTTGAAAATCCGCGTCTATCCGCGCTCGTCCGCGTCCGGCATAGAGAGTGCGAAAAT
>DAOUBO010000366.1:0-8983 GCA_034432695.1 Anaerolineae bacterium
GGATGGAACTGATACCGTCCACCACCAGGATGACGGCCAGCACGACCAGAATGAGGGCCAGCACGCCCATCGTGATAAACGCTACCTGCCCGTCCCAGGACTTCTGTGCCGGCAGTTTGACGAAGAAGGAGTCATAAGTCTGCCAGAGCAGAGCCCCCACGGTGGTAACGAACATGAAGACAAAGGGCCAGAAGGTCCACTGGTAGTTTTTGGCCCTGGACATCAGCCAGAGGGTGATGAGCAGCAGAGCCAGGGCGGCCATCAACTGGTTGGCCGCGCCGAAGATCCCCCAGATGCGCAGGAAGGGCGCGAACCAGATCAGGAGGATGGTGAAGAGCAGGGCGATGATGGTGCCGACATGGACGTTGCGCATAATGGGGAAGCGGTCGCCCAGCGCCTCGGCGCTCGCCACCCGCATGAAGCGGACCACCAGGTGCATGATGGTCAGCGCCATCAGGGTGAGGAAGACGGAGCCGTAGGCCAGGCCGAAGCCCTGGCCCAGCGCGGCATCCAGCCCCCAGTAGTTCAGGAAGGCGGAAAGACCCTGCGGGAAGATGGCAGCCGGGACCGTCCAGCCCTTCAGTTCCACGTACTTGGCATACCCCACGCCGGCCGTGGCGGTCAGGAAGGCGATGGTCGCAAAGACCATCTCCAGGAACATCGCCCCGCCGCCCACGTAGAGGGCGTCCGTCTCCTTCTCCAGCTGGCGGGCGGTGCCGGAGGAGGAGACCAGGCTGTGCCAGCCGGAGATGGCGCCGCAGGCGATGGTCACGAAGAGCATCGGCCAGAGGGGGCCGCCGGGCGTCGTCTTGGGATCAAAGAAGGCCGTCAGGGCCGGGAAGTCCCCCAGGCTGGGACGCCCGATCAGCAGGCCGATGATCCCGCCCAGCACGCCGAAAAGGACGATCCAGAAGGAGACGTAGTTGATGGGCTGGGCCCAGCGCCAGATGGGGAGGATGGCGCCCAGGTAGCAGAAGATGAGCACCAGCAGGCTCCCGATGAAGCCGGCCCGGGTCACCTGCAGGAAGAGGATGGGGCTCTTGCCCTCCTTGTCCAGGGCATAAAGAGCGGAGAAGAAGCTCTTGACCGGGGCCAGCGTCCCCACCCAGATGCCGACCAGGGCGATGAGGACCGTCACCACCGTGGTCAGGATAATGTCCTGCTTCCACCTGTAGGTCATCTGCCCGGCCAGAAGCCCGGCTAACGTAACGATCAGAACGCCCAGAGGCACGGCCGGTCGGGTCAGCAGGGTGAAACCCACCTGGATGCCGAAGGCGCCCATGATCATCAGCAGATAGACATAGATGAAGGCCAGGAGGATGTTACGGGCGCGGGGGGAGATGAGGCGGTAACTGAGGGCGCCGAAGGACTGCCCCTCCTCCCGGACGCCCATGATGATGCTGGAGTAGTCCTGGACCCACCCGATGAAGAAGGTGCCCAGGATGATCCAGGCCAGCGCCGGGAGCCAGCCCCACTGGAGGGCAATGATGGGGCCGAGGATGGGGCCGAGGGCGGCGATGGACTTGAACTGGTAGCCGAAGAGGACGTTGCGGTTGGCGGGGATGAAGTCCACGCCGTCCATGTACATCCTGGCGGGCGTGGCTTTGGAGGGGTCGGGCTGGATGACCTTGCGATCAATGCTTTTGGCGTAGACGCCGTAGCCCACACCGAGACCGACGGCAGCGATCAGCAGGACTACAAGCGCGTTCATCCCCTTTCCTCCTTTAGCAAAAGTGGGACAGGATACAGAAGTGGATTGGTGGTAGCCGGTTGGTCGTTCTCTTCCCCCTCTCACCTCCCTGGCTGTAGAAATTGGGCGTGGTGGATGGGAATGGGGTGTGCCAGTTTCGGAAAGCCCGACCGCGAATCGGAGGTCAGTAAATATTTTACCACAGAATGCGGATTTTGCAAATTGGGCATAGAGGGGGCAATTCCGTTTCAGGCGAACCGATCTGTGGAGGTAAGAGAAAAAAGTTTGGCCGGGCCCCTGCGACCGCCCCATATCCATAGCCCCCATGCTCCCCAGACAACGAGCGCCGCCAGCGAAATCCCCGCCCCCGCGTAGAGCGAGCGGGGACGGAACCGGAAGACCACCCGGTGTTCCCCCGCCTCCAGCCGAACCGCGCGGAACAGCAGGTCGGCGTGAAAGACTTCCGCTTCAATGCCGTCCACCCAGGCCCGCCAGCCGGGGTACATCGCGTCCGTCAGCACCAGGTACCCCGGCGCGGTGAGCGTCACTTCCACTTCCACCCGCTCCGGCTCATAGACCGTCACCCGAACCGATTCAGGGCCGCCGGGTTGACGGGCCAGGTCTTCCCCGCCCTCTATCACGACCTCCGCCCGGGGGTCAAAGTCCGGGGAACGCATCCGGGTCAGGGCCTCCTCCGGGCCTGTCGCTCTCCACGCCCGCGCCGGGACGAACGCGCGGGGGAGCACGTCCAGGTTCTCGTAGACTTTCACATCGCCGGAATGGACAAGCCGGAAACGGCCCCGATCGGAGAGGATCAGGGATTGGAAGGCCCCGGTCCGTTCGTCTATCAGGCTGAGGCCGCGCACCACCAGCCGCCCTGTCGGCAGGGTCGCGCGGACTACGATGGAGGTGGGGATGGCTGGCCGATCCCAGCGCAACCGGGCGACGTAGTCGTTTCCCTCCGGCCGGCCGGGCCAGAAATGCCCTCCGACGGAAGCCTGCCGATGGGCCACGTCGGGCCCGTAGAGCCCCTCCGCCGTCTCCACCCCGGCCCGCAGCGGGAAGGCCCGGCGAGCCCCGTCCTCCAGGGTGATCTCCACCTCCCCTACGACCGCTTCGTCCGGGAGCGACGTGGCCCCGTCCAGGAAACTGACCAGCCCCAGCGCGGTGGCCTCAAAGGCGGGGATATGGGCCACTGCCGCGGATTCCCCGGCCGCCAGGTTGGCCCCGAACCCCAGGTCGTAGAAGACGTCGTCCAGCCAGGCGTCAAAAACCTTGTCGGTGATCAGGTAGCGGACGTTGAGCAGGCTCAGCCAGCGACCATCAGGGAAGGTGGGGAGGTTCTCCCGGAGCCGCCCGTCTATGGAGACGGCCTCCGGCGGCAGGAAGGCCCGCTGGAGGGCGACGAAGCGGGCGAGGGGCAGCAGGCCGCCGTCGTAGCCGTCCACCGCGGGGACGCTAAAGGCCAGGGGCAGGTTGGGGGAAAGGACTTCCCGGTGTTTCGCCGCGATGAGCAGGCTGTAGAGGGCGTCCGCGCTCAGTTGTGGGCCGTAGATGACCTCCAGTTCGGGCTTGTCGCCAGGGTCAAAGGCCAGCGCGGAGACGCTGAGAAAGCGATCCGGAGGACAACGGTCCTGCCCGGCCGCCAGCAGGTGAGCCATGGCCGGGCGGATGGAGGTGTAGGCCTCCGGGGCCGTGGCGTGGGCATAGGGCAACGCGCGGCCAGCCAGCACCAGTTCCCCCACCAGCACCGCAGCGAGGCCGAAAACCGCGGGGCTGCGCCGACTGGAGTTTCCCTTCTCGGCCCCTCGGCCGGAAGCCGGTCTTCGCCGACTCAGGAGGACGAGCGCCGCGGCGAGCCCAGTCGCCCCGATCCACCCGACGATGGTGTACCCATCGGCGCGGCCGCCCAGCGCGCCCCAGAGCAGGAATCCCGCCATCCCGGCGACGAGGGCCCAGAATGGCCATCGTTTTCCGTCTTCCAGGCCATCCGTTAGGCTCTCCACCCCCATTCCCGCCAGCGCAGCCCCTCCGAAGGCCCACAGGGCCAGCCAGCGGGCCGGCGCGCGGAAGTGGGCGAACCCCGGGACCAACCGGGCCAGCAGGAGGTAGACCGGGTTGTAGAGGCCCAGGGAGAAAAAGAGGCCGAGGAGGGAGAGAAACAGGGGGGTGCAAAGGGAAGAGGAGGGGCATGAAGGGGTGAAACGTGAGGGGGTGAGGCGGGAGAGAGCGGGGCGGAGGGCGAGGAAGGCCAGGAGCAGGCCGGTGACGCCGATGTAGCCGACGTACTCCAGATTTTCCGGTTCCACGGGGTGTCCGAAGGGCGGGAGCAGCGCGCGGGCCAGGTAGAAGGGGGAGAGGGAGAAGGAGACCCGCTCTTTGAAGGGGAGGCCACCGCTTCGGACGGATTGCCGGGCCAGTTCCAGCGTGGGGAGGAGTTGGGCCGCGGCCAGCGCGCCTCCCAGCGCGACCGCGGCCGCCAGGATGGTCAGGCGGCGGCGCAGGGGGGCTCCCGCACGGGGGATCAGCGCGCTGGCCGTCAGTCCGACCAGGACGATGAAGGCGGATTGGGTGTGTCCGGCCAGCAGGATCAGGGCGATAACGAAGGCCAGCCAGAGGGGCGGCGCGGGTCGGTTTCTCGCGGCGGGGGTGCCACGGCCGTTACGGAAGACCGATTCGTCGTACAGGAGCAGTGCCCAGGGGAGCCAGGCCAGCGTCTGCAACTGGTTGATGTGCTCTATCTGGACGGAGAGGTGTCCCCCCAGCGCGAAGGCGACCGCCGCGATCCATGCGCCTGGCCGTCCTGTCCCCAGCGACCGCCGGGCGTAGAGATAGGCCCCTGTCCCGGCCAGCCAGAGGTGGAGGAGCGCGCTCCAGTGGAGGGCCTGATGGGGAGGGAGGAGCAGCCAGAGGGGCCAGTTGGGGGGGTAGAGGAGGCCGGCCTGGCTGTTGGCCAGGAACGGGGCGCCAGCGAAGAGGTAGGGGTTCCAGAGGGGAAGCCTTCCGGCCCGCAGGGCTCGCGCGGCTTCTGCCCAGTAGGGGTAGAAGTACGTGAAGAGGTCGCCGCCCGCAATGACCCGCCCTGCCGGGCCGATGGGCCAGAGGGCCAGGAGGAGGAGCAGGCCGAGGGCCGCAGGGGCTGTTCCCTCTGCCAGCCCGTTCAGAATCCGACGGCGGTCCGCCCACCTGGACTTTGGACAAACTGAAAGGGCCAGGACAGGCACCTTGCCCATGCGGGTTTTATCCCATTTGCCAGCACCCATATATCAGGGTGGCCCGTAGGCCGAAAGGAATTTCGGCTTACATCCCGGTGGTTTATCCAAAGTCCAGATCTCACTCCAGCCGCTGAAACCGGCAGCGCAGAAGGGTCTTCAGGACGGTAAAGGCGTCCTTCCACGAGATTTTCTTCCCCTCGGAGAACTCCCGCCCCGTGTAGGAGATAGGGACTTCGTAGATGCGGTAGCCCCGCCGGAGGATCTGGGCCGTGATTTCGGGGTCAAAGCCCCAGCCCCGTTCGGTCAGGCGCAACTTCTGCGCCACCTCGCGCGTGAACATCTTGTAGCCCGTCTCCATGTCGGTGAGGATGGAGTCGTAGAGGACGTTGGTGACCAGGGTCAGAAGGCGGTTGCCGACCATGTGCCAGAAGAACATCGCCTTGACCGGTCCGCCGCGGAATCGGGAGCCGTAGACGACCTGCGCTCGTCCCTCCAGGATGGGCTGGAGCAGAGCGGGATAGTCGCGCGGGTCGTACTCCAGGTCCGCGTCCTGGATGACGAAGATATCGCCCGTCGCGTGGTCCAGCGCGGTGCGGACGGCGGCGCCTTTCCCCTGGTTGCGTTCGTGGAAGATGACCTGAATGTCCGGCTCGTGTGTGTAGGCCTGCAGCGCCTCGCGGGTCCCGTCCGTGGAGCCGTCGTCCACGATGACCAGTTCCCGCTCCAGTTCCACGACCTGCCCGTTTTGCGGGCCGTAGCCGATGGGAACCCGCAGCGGGACCGCCCGGACCCGACGGATGATTTCGTGGATGGTTCCGATCTCGTTGTAGACGGGCATAATGACGGAAAGTTTCACGCGCGCCTCCTGGTGGAAGAAGGGCTACCGCCCCAGCCGTTGAGCCAGGATCTCCTCCAGCGTCGGGCGGCCGATGACCTGGAGTTCGTATCGCACCCGGTCCACCGGGTAGCGGACCCTCAGCATCCGCCGCAGGTCTACGGGCGTCGCGGCCAGGACCAGGTCGCAGGGGGTGGCGTTGATGGTCTCCTCCAGTTCCCGGATCTGCTGCGCCCCGTAGCCCATCGCGGGCAGCAGCGGGCCAATGTGGGGGTATTTCCGGAAGGTCTCCGCGATAGACCCGACAGCATAGGGCCGGGGGTCCACCAGTTCGGCCGCGCCGAACCGGCGGGCCGCCGTCACGCCCGCGCCGTAGGACATTTCCCCGTGGGTCAGCGTGGGGCCGTCTTCCACAACCAGCACCCGCTTGCCCCGGATCGCGTCCGGGTCCTCCACGAAGATGGGCGACGCCGCGTCCACCACGATGGCCCGCGGGTTGACCTCCCGGATGCTCCGGCGCACTGCCTCCACTCCCTCCGGCGCAGCAGTGTCTATCTTGTTGATGACGACGACGTCTGCTGCCCGCAGGTTCGTCTCCCCCGGATGGTAGCGGAGTTCGTGACCAGGCCGGTGGGGGTCCGCCACCACGATGTACAGGTCCGGCCGGAAGAAGGGGAAGTCGTTGTTCCCTCCGTCCCAGACGACGACGTCGGCTTCAGCCTCCGCCTGCCGGAGGATGCGCTCGTAGTCCACCCCCGCGTAGACCACCGTCCCCCGGTCCAGGTGGGGCTCGTACTCCTCCCGCTCCTCAATGGTACAGTTGTACCGGTCCAGGTCTTCGTAGGTGGCGAACCGCTGGACGGCCTGGACCGTCAGGTCTCCGTAGGGCATGGGGTGGCGGACCACGACGACCCTTTTTCCCATTTTCCGGAGCATGTCGCAGACGTGGCGGGTGGTCTGGCTCTTGCCGGAACCGGTCCGCACCGCACAGACGGCGACGACGGGCTTGTTGCTCTTGAGCATCGTGGACTGGAACCCCATCAGCCGGAAATCCGCCCCCGCGGCCAGGGCGATGGACGCCCGGTGCATCACGTACTCGTGGGAGACGTCCGAGTAGGCGAAGACGACCTCGTCCACCTCATACCGGCGGATGAGGTCAGGGAGTTCCTCCTCCGGATAGATGGGGATTCCCTCCGGGTACAACTTTCCCGCCAGTTCGGGGGGATAGCGGCGTCCCTCAATGTTGGGAATCTGGGTCGCCGTGAAGGCGACGACCTGGTAGTCGGGGTTGTCGCGGAAAAAGACGTTGAAGTTATGGAAGTCGCGCCCTGCGGCGCCCATGATGATGGCTCGTCGGGGCATTTTCCTACCTCTTTCGGGAATGGGGTGATTTTTGCAGGGCCCGGACCTTCCGGGCGATCTCGTCCCGAAGCGGGACTATGGAACCCAGCACGCCGTTGACGAAGCGAGGGGTGCTATCGGAGCCGAAGGTTTTGGCCAGTTCCACCGCCTCACTGATGGCGACCTTGACGGGAGTCCTCCCGGCGGTGAACTCGTAGAGGCTCAGGCGGAGGATGTTCCGGTCCACGCAGGCGATCTGGGCCAGGGGCCACTCGGGGGCGAACTGCTGGATGTATGCGTCCAGGATGGGGCGAGCCCGCAGCACGCCGTAGACCAGCCAGCGGGTGAAACGCGCGGCCCCCTCCGGCAGGGCGTTCTCCTCCAGCAGGTACTGGAGGACCTGCTCCGGGGGGTGCTGGACCGAGTCAATCTCGTAAAGGGCCTGTAAAGCGACGGTGCGCGCGAGCCGGCGGGCGTTGACCGTCCCTCCCTCGTTCACCGTCCCTCCATTCCGATCGGTTCAATTTCTGGAAGCAGGGGGGACCACGTCCTCAATGTAGACGTTGACGGCCTCCACTTCCAGCCCGACCATCTCCTGGATGGCGCGGGTGACTTCGGCCTGGACCTGACGGCCCAGCGTCAGGAAGTTGTGGCCGGACTCTACCGCGATATAGAGGTCCACCAGGACCTTCCCGTCCCGAAGGGTGATGCGAACCCCGTCCTTGCCTTTCAGAAGGGAGCCCGAGCGGGCGGGAACGAGCCGGGCGACGCCGGGGACCGCCAGCGCCGTCAGGCGGGCGATGGTCTCCAGGACCTCCGGCTCAACGGTGATGCGGCCCATGGCCGGGACTTCTTCCACGTTTGACCTCCGTCTCTACGACATCACCAGGCCGCCGTCCACGGGAAGGACGGCACCGGTGATGAAGGACGCCTCATCGGACGCGAGGAATGCGACGGCGGATGCCACGTCCTCCGGGCTCCCCGGCCGCCCCAGGGGGGTTCGGCGGATGGCCTCCTGGCGCAGTTCCTCCGGCAGGTCGGCGGTCAGATCGGTCGGGATGAACCCCGGAGCGACGACGTTGACGGTGATGCCCCTGGGGCCCAGTTCCTTGGCCAGGCTCTTGCTGAAGCCGATGACCCCCGCTTTGGCCGCTGCGTAGTTGGTCTGCCCTCCCTGTCCTGCCAGGCCGACGACGGAAGAGATGTTGATGATGCGGCCGTAGCGCTGGCGGACCATCGGGCGGGCAGCGGCCTTACAGGTGTTGAAGAGGCTTTTCAGATCCACCCGGATGACGGTATCCCAGTCCTCCTCCGTCATCATCAGGATGAGTTGGTCCCGGGTGACTCCGGCGTTGTTCACCAGGATGTCTATCCGGCCGAAGGTGTTGATGGCGGTCTGGATGAGGGCCTGGGCCTGCTGGAAGTCCGAGACGTCGGCGCCGACGGCGACGGCCTCGCCGCCCCCGGCACGAATCGCGGCGACGACCTCCTCGGCCGCCGCCGCGTTCCGGTGGTAGTTGACGACGACGCGCGCCCCTCGTCGGGCCAGTTCCAGCGCGATGGCCCGGCCGATTCCCCGGGAGGCTCCGGTCACCACGGCGACTTTACCGTCCAGCGTCCTGCACATTGGCGTTCTCTCCTGACTGCCGGTTTCGGTACTGGACTCTGGCGAGTTTTGCTCCGGACGCGGATGAAGGCAGATCTGACTACCGAGCACTTTCTATCTGGACTTTGGATAAACCACCGGGATGTAAGCCGAAATGCCTTTCGGCCTACGGGCCACCCATATGGATGTAAGCCGAAATTTACCTACCTGACAGTTTTTCCCGCAGGGGTCATTGCGAGGGCGCGAAGCGCCCGAAGCAATCCTCCGAAGAGGGTTCTGGAGATTGCGCCTCGGGC
>DAOUBO010000367.1:0-6882 GCA_034432695.1 Anaerolineae bacterium
CCGCGCGGGGGGAAGGGGCCCCGCCCCCCCCGGCGCCCGCCGCCCGCCGCTCCGGACCGGCGGGAACCCCCAGCGCCTCTGCCTTCTCCACCAGGAAGGGCCGCCTGGGCTTCTCCCGGAACAGATAGCCGAAGCAATCCGGCCCCCGGTGGTGGACGGGGAACGCGATGACCTCCAGGTCGTCCACCTCCAGGACCGGGCCCGGATTCACCTCTATCAGGGCCAGGTCCATCGGCGGCGGCGCTCCCCGCAGGACGACGCCATAGATGAGGTCCCGCACCCGCTCCAGTGCGGCCCGTCCTCCGTAGATTTCCAGCCGTTCTATCGTTTCCCAGCGGGCGAAGGTGGAGATCAACCCGCCCAGGCCCAGGATGTGGTCCAGATGGCCGTGGGTGAGCAGGATGCGGTTCAGCCGCTTAAAGCCCAGTCCGCTCTGGAGAATCTGCCGCTGTGTGCCCTCCCCGCAGTCTACCAGAAACCGGTGCTCCTGGTACAGGACCATCTGGGCCGGGAGGTTGCGATGGATGGAGGGTGCGGAGGCAGATGTGCCCAGGAAAACCAGTTCTATCATTGCCTGCTCCCGTTACACTGCTCCCTGCCCTGTGAGGACAACGGACCCAGGGTGTCCAATTTCGCCTTCCACCGTCGCCTGAACCGGGAGAAATGCCTGGATGACGGTCAGGTTGGTCAGCAGATGCCCCGTGACGGCCGACGTGATGAGCCGGGAGGTCCCCGCTGCCAGGGCCATCGGGAGCAGGATCTGGTCTGCCAGGTGGGGGTCTACTGGAGCCCCGCGCTCGTGGTGGGTCAGGAGTTCCCGGCAGGCCTCCTCCGCGACGTGCTCGGAGGGGACTCCCTTGCGGCCATAGGCGGAGAACCCGGCCCGGAGGTGTTCGTAGTCCACGACCAGAAAGATGCCCGCGCCGGGCCCGGCGCCGCGGGTGACCAGGGGCTGGAGGTCGGCCTTGAGGCCCACCCGCGCCAGCAGGTTGCGGGCCCGGTCCACCATCCGCTGGGGAATGTGCGCGGGGAGGTTAGAGGCGACCGCGCGCCCCCGGACCCTGCGGGCTTCTCCCCGCTCTGTCAGCGTGATGGGGGAAAGGGGGCCCGAACGGCCGCGGATGCGGACCCGGACCTCTCCACCCCCGACGGGGTAGAATCCCCAGGCGATCAGGTCCATCTCCGCCTCCAGCCCCATCCGGGCGACGGTGGGCAGAAAGACCTCCTGCAGATAGTCCACCGACGGGGCCCACGGAACGTGGGTGCCGCCCCGGAGGATCAGGATGCTCTCCCCTGGCACGAGGGCCAGGGGGAGGAAGATGGTCTGGAAGACCAGGCCCACCGCGCCAGCGCTGCCGCGCTCGGCGACCTCGGTCACGTCAAAAACGTACTCGCCGGGGCGGGGTGGGCTCTGGGGAGCGAACTGCAGGGTCTGGCTGCCCAGCGCCGCGCCCTCCGTCCGGGCCCGGCAGATGGCCGCGGCGGCGTGGACGGCCGTCAGGTGCTGGGGCTGCAGGCCGGGGTTGGGACGGCCGGCGCGGATGTTGCGGATTTCCACCGGCCGTCCGGTGAGCGCGGAGAGGGTCAGCGCCGTTCGCAGGACCTGCCCGCCTCCTTCGCCGATGGAGCCATCTATTTCCAGGATTTCCTTCCGCACAACGACGGATTATACCCCAGGGAGCGGGAGAGGGCAACCGTGCGTTCCGGGATTCGGGTATGGTTGGCCTCCGCCGGCCTCTGGAGCGCTCTGGCGGCCCGACGCCCGACCCTCATTCCCCCTGGCCCCTATAGATGCTCACTTCAGGCTGGATTTGCATCGGGTCTGAACCTCGGGCGCAAATCTGCTTGACAAAATCTCTTCACGATTGTATACTTTACATAACCCGTCCAAACCTGCGGGCCCAGGAAGGTGTTCCCCCTCCCATTTGTGTCGTTTGTATCGTTCCAGGCGTCGCCAGCCCAACGGAAGGAGGTGCTCTCATGAAACGTCTTCTGCCCCTGATTGCCCTGCTGGTTGGAATGAGCCTGGCCGTATCGGCATGCCAGCCGAAAGGGCCGGAGACCATCAAAATCGGCCTGAATGTGGAGCTGACCGGCGGGATCCCCGTGGTCGGAGCCTCGTGTAAAAACGCGGCCGAACTGGCGGTAGAGGAGATCAACAACGCGGGCGGGCTGGAGGTCGGCGGGAAGAAGTACAGGATTGATCTCCTCGTGGAGGACAACGAGGACAAGAAGGAGTCCGCGGCCGCAGCAGCCCAGAAACTGAACGCCGCCGGCGTCCTTGTGATGATCGGCCCCAACGCCAGCCGCAACGCCATCCCCGCGGCGGAGGTCGCCGAATCCAACAAGATGCCTATGATTTCCCCCTGGTCCACCAACCCCAAGACCACCCTGGATGCCGCCACCGGCCAGCCCAAGAAGTACGTCATGCGGGCTTGCTTCATTGACGACTTCCAGGGCGTCGTCGCCGCCAAGTTCGCCATCAACGAACTGAAGGTCCAGAAGCCGGCCGTCCTCTACGCGGTGGACTCGGAGTACAACAAGGGCATCGCGGAGATCTTCAAGAAGACGATGGAGGAGAACGGCGTTCAGGTGGTGGCCTTTGAGACCTACACCACCGGCGACAAGGACTTCTCCTCCCAGTTGACCAAAATCATCCAGGCCGGTGCCGATTCCCTCTTCCTGCCCAACTACTACACCGAAGTGCCTCTGCAGGTCCAGCAGGCCCACAAACTGGGCTTCACCGGGGTCATCTTCGGGAGCGACTCCTGGGGCGCGACCGAGTTGATTGACCTCTGCGGTGCCGACTGTGAGGGCTACTTCTTCACCACCCACTATGCGCCGGATATCGCCACGCCGAAGGCCCAGGCCTTCATCCAGGCCTACCAGGCCAAATACGGCAAGGTGCCGGACGATGTGGCTGCGCTCACCTACGACGCCTTCGGTCTGGCCTTCCAGGCCATCCAGACCGCCGGGAAGATTGACCGCGAGGCCGTCAACCAGGCGCTGCACAACATCCCCCGCTATGAGGGCGTCACCGGGGTGATGCAGTTCACCGGCACCGGCGATCCGGTGAAGAGCGCTGTCGTTCTCCAGATCAAGGGAGGCAAGTTCGTCTATTATACGACGGCGCAGCCGTAAGCACTGGGGGACGCCTTCCTGGGCCGCGGGGGCCAGGCGACCCACGCCTGGCCCCTATCCGGCAAACGAGGCGGCGGGCGGAAAGCCCGCCGCGGTCATCTTATCCCGGCGGAGGGAGCATGCAGGGGTTTATCCAGCAGGTCCTCAATGCGCTGCAGGTTGGAAGTGTCTATGCTCTCATCGCCCTGGGCTATACGATGGTCTATGGCATTATCCGGCTCATCAACTTCGCCCACGGCGACATCTTTATGGTCAGCACTTACGTGGCCTTCTTCGTGGGCACCGCTTTGTTCAGCCGTCTCTTCATGCCCGGCCCCGTCGCCTATATGCTGACCATACTGGCCGCGATGATCGCCACGGCCCTGCTGGCCGTGTTGATTGAGCGATTCGCCTATAAGCCGCTGCGCAACGCGCCGCGCGTCTCTGCGGTCATTACTGCCCTGGGGGTTGGCCTCTTCCTGGAAAACTTCACTCTGGCGACCATCGGCCCCGACCCGCGCTTTTTGCCCAAATTCTTCCAGGTGCGGACCTTCATAATGGAGGGCGTCGCTTTCTCCAACATCCAGATGATCATCATCGTTGTCTCCGCCATGGTGATGCTCCTGCTGGATACCGTCGTCCAGCGGACGATGGTCGGGATGGCCATGCGGGCGGTTTCCTGGGATAAATTCACCGCCCCGCTGATGGGCGTGCCCGTGGACCGCATTATCTCCCTCCCCTTCGCCATCGGCGCCTCCACCGCCGCGATCGGCGGCTGCCTCTATGGAATGGTCTATACCATTGACCCTTACATGGGGATCCGCATCGGCTGGTGGGCTTTCATCTCCGCAGTGGTCGGGGGAATCGGCAACATCCGCGGGGCAATGCTGGGTGGTTATATTCTGGGCTTCGTGGAAATCTTTACCCCGGTCGTTCTTCCTGCCTCCTCCTACCGGGACTTTGTTGCTTTCTCCCTGCTCCTGATTCTGCTCGTCTTCCGCCCCTACGGACTCCTGGGCCGCCCTGTGGCCCAGAAGGTGTAGGGGGACCTCTCCCATTCCTGCTTCAGGAGACCATTATGGAAGATCGCCGGAACCCCCTCTCCAGCGTGCTCCAGCCAGTTCGGGCTTTCTACCTCCGTCTGGTAGATCGTCCGGTTCAGTCCATCCGAAAGGCCTATCGCGCGCTGCCGGCCCCGGTCCGCCGCTGGACGATGCCCGTGGCACTGTTGCTGGGGTTCCTGTTGAGCCTGGCGGCGCCTTCTTTCATCAATCTGTACTGGCAACAGGTGCTCATCTACGTGGGCATCAACATCATCCTGGCAGCCAGCCTCAACCTGGTCAATGGCTATATGGGCGAGTTCTCCGTCGGCCACGCGGGGTTTATGGCCGTCGGCGCGTATGTGGCCTCCATTCTGACCGTCTGGGTCTTCCCCCGGATGGGGTTGAAGGAGGCGGTTCCCTTCCTGTTCCCCCTCGCGCTCATCGTGGGGGGGCTGGCGGCCGGCCTGACGGGCCTGGTCGTCGCCATCCCCTCCTTTCGCACCCGCGGCGACTACCTGGCCATCGTCACCCTGGCCTGGAATATGATCGTCAAGAGCGTTCTGGAGAATCTGGACATCGTCGGTGGCCCGCGGGGCTTTATGGGCATGCAGAAACTGACCACTCTCCCCTGGGTCTTCGTCTGGGTCGTCGTGACGATCTTTATCCTGCGGAATCTGATTTACTCCAACTTCGGCCGGGGGGTGCTCTCCATCCGTGAGGACGAAATCGCCTCTTCCCTGGTCAGCGTAGATACCCGTCGGGTGAAAGTCGTCGCGTTCGTGATCTCCTCGTTCTTCGCCGGGATTGCAGGCGGGTTGTTCGCTCACATTATTCAGTTCATTGATCCCCGGACCTTCTCTATCATCAAGTCCACGGACGTACTGGTGATGGTGTACCTCGGGGGTATCGGGAGCCTGGGAGGCTCCATCCTGGGTGCCACCCTCTACACCCTCTTGCTGGAACTGTTGCGGTTTCTGGGGATCTGGCGGTGGGTCATTGGCCCTCTCCTGCTGGTGCTCCTGATGATCTTCCGCCCGCGTGGCATTATGGGGCTGCAGGAATGGGGGTTCCTGATCCCGTCGGAGGAACGGGCGACGGCTGTCCACGCCCTGCGAGAGCGGGTCCGCCAGCGCCGGGAACCGGCGGCGGTCCCCACCGCAGCCTCGGAGTGACGGGAGGGGCAAGATGCCGCTTTTGCAGATTCGCGGACTCACCCACTACTTCGGCGGCCTGCGGGCCGTCCACGACTTCAACCTGGACCTGGAGCCGGGGGAACTGATCGGCATCATCGGCCCCAACGGAGCGGGAAAAACAACGGTCTTCAACCTGATTACCGGCGTCTACCGGCCCACGGCGGGGGAGATCCTCTTCAACGGGCACAGCCTGGTTGGCAAGCGGCCCGACCAGATCATCGCTCTGGGCATCGCCCGGACGTTTCAGACCATCCGTCTCTTCCAGAACCTGACCGTTCTGGACAACGTCCGCATCGCCCACTTCGCCCGGACGTCCTACGGGATCGCCGACGCGATCTTCCGGCTGCCCCGCTGCCGGCGGGAGGAGGCGGCGGTTCAGGAACGGGCGATGGAACTTCTGGACCTGATGGGGTTGGCCGATCAGGCCACGTGGGTGGCCTCCAGCCTCCCCTACGGCCTGCAACGGCGGCTGGAGATCGCCCGCGCGCTGGCGACGGAGCCCCGGCTGTTGCTCCTGGACGAGCCCGCCGCGGGGATGAACCCCGGCGAGATTACCGAACTGATGGAACTCATCCAGTGGATCCGCCGGAGGTTCAACCTGACCATCATCCTGATTGAGCACCAGATGCGGGTGGTGATGGGCATCTGCGAGCGGATCAAGGTGCTGGACTTCGGGGAGACCATCGCCGAAGGGACCCCGCAGGAGGTCCGGAACAACCCCCGCGTGATTGAGGCCTACCTGGGAGAGGAGGCGGTCGTATGACGACGGACGACGTCGTGCTCTCCGTGCAGGACCTGCACGTCTCCTACGGCGCCATCCGTGCCCTGAAGGGGATTTCCTTTGAGGTGCGGCGCGGGGAGATCGTCACCCTTATCGGCGCCAACGGGGCCGGGAAGTCCACCACCCTTCGGGCGATCTCCCGGCTGATCCCGATCCAGCAGGGAAAGATCCTCTTTGAGGGGATAGACCTGGCGGACATCCCGCCCCACGAGGTGACGGCGCTGGGGGTTTCGCACGTGCCGGAAGGACGGGGGATCTTCGCCAACCTGACCGTGATGGAGAACCTGAAACTGGCAACGTGGGGGAAGAGGGACCATCGGGAGATTCAGCGGGCCTACGACCGGGTTTTTACCCTCTTCCCCCGGCTGGCCGAGCGGCGAAACCAACTGGCAGGGACCCTCTCCGGTGGGGAACAGCAGATGCTGGCCGTCGCCCGGGCGCTGATGCGGGGAGGACGGCTGATGCTGCTGGATGAGCCCTCTATGGGGCTGGCGCCCGTGCTGGTGCGCGAGATCTTTGAGGTCCTGCGGGAGATCAACGCGGCCGGGACGACCATCCTGCTGGTGGAGCAGAACGCCCGCCAGGCGCTGAAACTGGCCCACCGGGGCTACGTCCTGGAGACGGGGACCATCGTCCTGGCCGGGACGTCTCAGGAGTTAATGGACAATCCCCGCGTCAAGGAAGCCTACCTGGGCGGGTAGTTGCCGGGGGGTCCGGGGGCGGTTTTGGCGGCGAAGCCGCCAAA
>DAOUBO010000368.1:0-2869 GCA_034432695.1 Anaerolineae bacterium
GTTCAGGGACTTGCCACGAATTTCACGAATGACACGAAAATTTTGTTCAGGGACTTGCCACGAATTTCACGAATGGCACGAAAATTTTAGGCAGGAATTCGTGGAATTCGTGTAATTCGTGGCCAAATTTTATGAAATTCTTAGCCCTATTCCGTACCAGGAGGAAAGGATGGGCATTCAACCGACTCCCTGGATCTGGCACAACGGGAGACTGGTCCCGTGGGAAGAGGCCCGCGTGCATGTGATGACCCATGCCCTCCATTACGGCTCCAGCGTCTTTGAGGGGATCCGGGCCTACGGGACCCCCCGCGGCCCGGCGGTTCTGGGGCTGGAGCCCCATGTCCGCCGCCTCCTGGCGTCCTGCAAAATCTACCGCCTCGCCGTTCCCTACTCGCCGGAGGAGATCGCCCAGGCCATTCTGGAGACCGTCCGGGCCAACGGCCTGCAGGATTGCTACATCCGCCCCCTGGTCTTTCGGGGCGTGGGGACACTGGCCCTGGACGGCCGTCAGTGTCCCACCGAGGTCATCATCGCCGTGGTGGAGATGGGAAAGTACCTGGGGGAAGAGGGCCTGCGGCAGGGGATTGACGTTATCGTCTCCTCCTGGCAGCGGATGGCCCCCAACACCTTTCCGGCGATGGCCAAAATCGGCGGGCAGTACATCAACTCCCAGCTGATCGCGATGGAGGCCCACGACCGGGGGGCCGCGGAAGGGTTGGCCCTCAGCGTGGAAGGCTACGTCAGCGAGGGGAGCGGGGAGAACATCTTCGTCGTCCGGGACGGCGTGCTCTACACTCCGCCCCTCCACGCCTCCCTCCTCCCCGGCATCACGCGCGGGTTCGTCATCCAGCTGGCCCGCGATCTGGGGTACGAGGTGCGGGAAGAGCCGGTCGCCCGGGAGATGCTGTATCTGGCCGACGAGATTTTCCTGACCGGGACCGCAGCGGAAATCACGCCTGTCCGAAGCGTGGACGGGCTTCCGGTTGGGAATGGCCAGCGGGGGCCGATCACGGCCCGCCTGCAGGAGGAGTTCTTCGGGATTGTCACCGGTCGGAAGGAGGACCGCTTCGGCTGGCTGACCTTCGTGGAGGACCGATGAACATTGTGGAACTTTCCCCCGGCATCTTCCACCTCCAGGGCGGCTCCAATATGGGGCTGGTCGTCCGGGAGGGGAGAGGGCTGCTGGTAGATACCGGCCTGGACGAGGACGCGGCCCGGCGGGCCCTCCGCTTCGCCGAGGGGGAGGGCATTCAACTGGAAGCCGTCTTCCTCACCCACGCCCATGCCGACCACCACGGCGGCGCCCATTTCCTCCAGCGGCGGCTGGGGGTTCCCCTCTACGCGCCGGCCCTGGAGGCCGCCATGATGGAGAACCCCGTCATGGAACCGCTGTTCCTCTTCGGCGGCGCGGCGCCCATCCGGGAACTGCGCCAGAAGTTCACGATGGCCCAGCCCTGCCAGATCGCCCGCGTCGTGGACGCGGGGCCGCTGGAGGTGGGGCCGTTCCGGGTGGAGGTGGTGCCGCTCCCGGGCCATGCCCTCAACCAGATGGGCGTCGCCGTGGACGACGTCCTCTTCTGCGCCGACGCGGTCTTCCCGGCGGAGACGCTGGAAAAGCACAGGATCATCTTCTGCGCGGATATGGACGCCGCGCTGGAGACGCTGGCGCGCCTTCCGGAGGTGCCCTGTGCCCGCTTCGCCCCCGGCCATGGCCCCGTCTACGGGGCCGGGGACGAGATCCGGGAGGTCTGCGCAGCCAACCGGGCCCGCCTGGAGGAGATCCGGGAACGGGTGCGGGAAGCGCTCGCGCAACCCGCCGGCACCGACGCTCTGGTCGGGCGCGTCGCCGATACCTACGGCCTGCGCCTGACCACCGCCACCGCCTTCCTCCTGGCCCGCGCCACCGTCCTGGCGGCCCTCTCCTCGCTGGAGCGCGCCGGGGAGGTCCGGGCGGTGGTGGAGGGAAACCGGCTGCTGTGGCAGAGAACCGTGCAGTAGTATCCACCACGAAGGACACGAAGGGCACGAAGTTTCAAACACCTGTGGCCAACGCCCCCAGTGCCTGGCCCGCCTCTGGAGGTGGTTATGGAAAGAGAAGTTGTAACCCGGACTGCCGCAATCCAGCAGGTTGTCCGGCAAATTGTGGAGAAATTCCACCCCCGCAGGGTCATCCTTTTCGGCTCCCATGCGTATGGAACGCCAGACCCGGATAGCGACGTGGACCTGCTGGTGGAGATGGAGACGCCGTTGCGCAGCGTGGAGCAGGCCCTGGAAATCCGGCGGTCTGTAGAGTTCCCATTCCCCACCGACCTGCTGGTCCGTACGCCCCAGCAAATCGCCGAGCGGATCCAGATGCGCGATCCCTTCTTTCTGGAAATTCTATCCCGGGGGAAAGTCCTCTATGAAGCCGATCACGAAGGAATGGGTGGATAAGGCCGAGCAGGATTACCAGGTGGTTGTTTTCCTGAAGGAATCCGGACTGCCGGTTCATGATGCCGTTTGCTTTCATGCCCAGCAGTCCGCCGAGAAATTTCTCAAAGCCTGGCTGATAGAGCGGGATGTTGATTTCCCGCGCACGCACGATCTGGAAATTCTGGCCAGGCGGGCTTTGCCCTCTCTGCCAGACCTGCAATCCTTGCTGGATGATTTGCGCTTTCTGACCAGTTTCGCGGTGGAGGTCCGCTATCCGGGTTTTGCAGCAGAGGAAAGGGATACTGAGGAATGCCGGAACATCGCGACCCGGTTGCGGAATCTTATCCTGCGGGCTCTATCCGAATAACGGACTACGCAACACGTCACAGGAGGTGCTCATGCCCGACCCGTATGTTCCCCAGGAAATAGAACCGAAATGGCAGAAGAAGTGGGAGGA
>DAOUBO010000369.1:0-2950 GCA_034432695.1 Anaerolineae bacterium
GCGAGCCGACGGTGACCGTGGGCGGAAAGACCGACTTGATCAGGCCGGTGGCCAGCGGGGTATGCAGGGTTGTCGTGTCGCTGATCGGGCCGTAGTCCCGGTCGCCGGGGACGGGGCCGGAGAGGCTGGACCAGGTGACCTCGGCCCGGTTGGCGAGGTCCGTCGCCGCCGGGGCATCGGCGTCCACCCGGGCAACGTATTGCAGCACCAGTTCGCCGCCCACAGGGATGGAGAAGGCGGGCGTGAAGGCCACGGTAAAGACGCCGGCCGCCGGGCTGTAACCGGTGACGTAGTCGCTGGCAGCGACGGGCGTGCCGTTCAGGGTGACGGCCAGGAGCACAGGCGACGTGGCCCGCATCCCGAGCGGCAGCGTGTCGGTGAAGAGGACGTCGTAGGCCGGGCTGGCGGTGATGGCAGAACTGTTGGTGATGCGGACGGTGTAAGTGACCGGCTCGCCCACACGGACGGTGCTGGAGGTGGGCGGCTCGCTGGCCTTGACCAGGGTCAGGGCTGGCTCGGTGACGGTGAAGACGGGCTGATTGGAGGGCGTCGGGCCGCCGTCCCGGTGCGAGAGCACGGCCAGGTTGGTGATTACATCGCCGGCCACAGCGCCCAGCGGGTTGGAGAGGACGGCCGTGACAGTGATGAAGCGCTGCTCGCCCGCTGGGATGGCAGGATAAGTCACGGTGAACGCGTTGCCCGCCGTCGCCACCGCGCCGTCCGGCCCGTCGGCCACGGCGTGCAGTTGCAGGCGCGGGTCCAGGGAGTCCGTCACCGTTACGTTGTAGAGGGTGGCGGTGACCGGCGTCGCCGGGACGATGATGGTGTAGGTGACCACGTCGCCCAGGGTGGCGGTGGGCGGGGTCACCGCCTTGAGGATGGCGGCGTCCACCGTGCGGTGGTAGACGCTATCGGAGCCATCGGTGTATTCCCGCTCGTCGGGAGTGTAGGGGCCGGGGCCGTCCCCCGGCTGGGAGTCGTAGTAGGGGATGGCGGCGGTGTTGGTAAAGGTCAGGTTGGCCCCCACGGTGTCGGTCACCTGCGCCACGACGGTGATGACCGCCACCTTCGGCACGCCCCAGGGGGCCCACTCCAGCCCCCACAGTTCGTTCACCCGCCAGGTGAGGACGCCCGTGGCGCCCACCGGCGGCTCGTGGAGGAAAGCAATGTATGGTGGCGCGGCGCTGGTGATTGTAGAGGTCACGTAGAACAGTTCCGCCGGCAGCACATCGCTGACCACGATGTCGTAGGCCAGGCCGTAGCCGGAGTTGGTGACCGTCAGCGTGTAGGTGATGCGGTCGCCCGCGCCCACGAACGAGCCGGGCGGCGGGGTGCTGTCTTTGGCGATCTCCAGATAGGGCTGGATGAGCAGGTTGGTCACCACATCGGTCACCACATCCGGCCACGGGAACTCCAGTTGCACATAGTTGCCGGGCCAGAACCGCTCCGTCTGAGTGATCCAGACCGGCTCCAGCGTGTCAATCCGCAGGCCTACCGCCTGGGCCCGGAAGGTGAGCGTGACCACTGTTGGCAGGTCCTGCTCGCTGGTGATGGGGGCGAAATACCAGCGGATGACCTGATAGCCGGGGGCTTCGGTTGTGTTGCTGACCCGGCCGGTGATGGTCACGTTCACCGTGGACGGCGCCCAGGTCAGCGTCTCGCTGTCGGTGATATACCAGAGGCCGGGAGTGAGGGCGTCCACCAGCGCGTCGCCCTGCCACACCGTCCCCGCCGGGATGGTAAAGACGACGTGGTAGGTCACCACATCCCCCACTTCCAGCACAAAGGGGTCTGTGGATTTGGAGACATCCGGCGAGGCTGTTTCCACCGCCGCCTGGTCGGTGTCCGTGTAGGGCCGGACGCCGGGGATCGTCTCCGTGAGCGAATGGTAGAGGATGTCCACCGTGTTCGTCAGCCCGGCGTGGACCAGCGCCTGGCTGATGCGCGCCGTATAGGTCAACATAACCACGTTGGCCGGGGCGACGTTGCTGATGACGTCCACCGTCCACGTCAGCACCCCCGGCCCGACGACGGGCGCGCTGCGGCTGGCGCCGCCGTAGAGCGCGGTGACGCTGATGCCCGCCGGGACGCTATCGGTGATATGGACCGAGTAGGCCGGACTCGTGCCCGTGTTCGTCAGGCGGATGGTGTAAGTCAATAGCGCCGTCCCGTCCAGGTCGGAGAGGCTGCCGGTGCTGCTCTCAGCGGATTTCTCCACCAGCAGGCGCGGCTCGCCCACGGTGGTGCTCACCGGGTTGCTGGTCGTCACCGGGGCGGTGGCGTGGCTCATCTGCGCCACATCGGTGAGAACATCGCCACTGACAGCACCCAGGTCAGTATGGATGCGCGCGGTGATCGTCACATAGGCCTGGGTGTCGTGGGGGATGGAGGCGAAGGTCGCCGTGACCACCTGCCCGGCCCAGCTCCAGCTCCAGCCCGTCCCGCCGCTGGCGACGACACCCACAATCTGCATCCGGCTGTCTACCGTGTCCATCACCACCACGTTGTAGAGGGTGGCGGAGATGGGCGTCGCCGGGACGACCAGGGTGTAGGTGACCAGGGTGCCCAGGGTGGCGGTAGGCGGCGGGCTGAAGGTCACGGCCTTGGAGATGCCGCCGTTGACGGTCTGGACGGCGGCGGAGTGGGAGCCGCCACTGTAGCCCCGTTCCACGCCCACGGGGCCGCCTCCTTCCTGGCTGCTGTAGGAGAGGAAGGCCTGGTCCGAGAGGACGGTGCTCGCGGTGATCCCGTCCGCCACCTGGAGCACCACGTTGAGGGTGATGGCGGTGTGCTGGGCCCAGGTGTAGGGGACGGTGGGGGTCAGGTGGTTGACCGCCCAGGTGAGGACGCCCGTGGCGCCGGGGATGGGGGAGGGCTCCGCCACCACCTGCGCGGTCGGGTCGTCGCTGGTCATCGTGTAGGTGACCAGGCTCATCCCGGCCGGGAGCAC
>DAOUBO010000370.1:0-4250 GCA_034432695.1 Anaerolineae bacterium
CCGCCACGGAAATCACCCTCAAGGACGTGGTGCTCTACTTTGAGCCTGTATTTTCCCTCTCCGAGTGCGTCAACCACCCCGCCTCCTGCCCTTTCGGCGCCACCTGCGCCGTCCGTCGGCAGTGGTGCCGCCTCCAGGCGCTCCTCCTGGAGGAACTGGCCTCGCTGACCGTCGCCGCGCTGGCCGCCGAGGCCGCCGCGCCCACTTCCGTTCCCTGACGGGCGCTTATTTATCCGCGTCCCTCCGCGTTCACCCGCGCCCGCTTATCGGGGAAACCACGGATGACACGGATTCCACGGATTTTTAGAAACCACGGATTACACGGATTACACGGATTTTTTAACAGAAAATCCGCGTCCATCCGCGTTCATCCGCGCCCGCTTATCGGGGAAACCACGGATGACACGGATTCCACGGATTTTTTAACAGACAATCCGCGTCCCTCCGCGTTCATCCGCGTCCAGATCCAAATTCGTGGCTTCCGGAAAGTGTCCGGTAGCCAGATGCGATTCTGGGCATAGCGCCGGCGGTTCGCCTGCACGGTACAGGCCCGGCGGCGGCGCTACACCGGCGGGCGAGTAAGTCCTGCCCCGTTGACAACCATCCCAGAATGTGCTATAATTTCCCCCCAGAAAATATGACTCATTGACTCAACTTTCAGGAGGTGTACGATGAATCCTTTACCCCTTGCCCGCTGGCAATTCGCCATCACCACCATCTTCCACTGGCTCTTCGTCCCTCTCACCCTCGGCCTCTCCCTCTTCATCGCCCTCGCGGAGACCTGGTACGTCCGCACCGGTAACGAGACGTACAAACGCATCGCCCGCTTCTTCGGCCCCATCCTCCTGCTGAACTTCGCGATGGGCGTGGTGACGGGCATTGTCCAGGAGTTCCACTTTGGCCTCAACTGGTCGGAGTACAGCCGGTTTATGGGCGATATTTTCGGCGCTCCGCTGGCCATTGAGGCCCTCCTGGCCTTCTACCTGGAGTCCACCTTCCTGGCCGTCTGGTACTTCGGGTGGGACCGGCTCTCCAAAAAGGTTCACCTGGCGACGGCCTGGCTGGCGGCTCTGGGGACCAACATCTCCGCGTACTGGATCCTGACCGCCAACTCCTTTATGCAGCACCCCACGGGCTACATCCTCCAGGGCGGCCGGGCCCTGATGGCCGATTTCTTCGCCCTCATCACCAACCCGAACATCCCCTATCAGTTCACCCACGTTCTGACCGGCGGGGTCGCGCTGGCCGGATTTGTCGTGCTGGCCTTCAGCGCCTGGCACCTGCTGAAGGGGCGGGAGAAGGCCCTCTTCCAGACGATGTTCCGCTGGGGGGCCCGCTACGCCCTGATCGGCTCCCTGCTGGTGGGCATCATCGGACACTTCCAGGGGCAGTTTCTCCTTCAGATACAACCCCTGAAGATGACGGCCGCCGAGGCCCACTGGGAGACGGCCCAGCCCGCCGCCTTCCTGGTGGTGGCTATCCCCAACGAGAGGGCAAAGGCCAACTCCTTTGAGATCCGCATCCCCTACGTGCTCTCCCTGCTCTCCTACAACAATCCGACCGCGCGGGTGGAAGGGCTGAAGGGCCTGGAGAAGGCGGCCATCGCCCAGTACGGGCCCGGAAACTACATCCCGCCCGTCGCCATCAACTTCTACGCCTTCCGCATCATGGTCCTGGCGGGCCTGCTGATGGTCCTGCTGGCGCTCCTGGCGGTCGTCTACCGGAACCCGGAGAAGCGGCCCGGCTTCCTGAGGCTCCTGCTCTGGGCGCCGGTCCTGCCCTACCTGGCCGGCGTCACGGGCTGGATCATGGCCGAAGTGGGGCGCTGGCCCTGGATCGTCTACGGCCTGCTCCGGATTGAGGACGCCATCTCCCCCAACGTCTCCGCCGGGAGCATCGTCTTCTCGCTGGTGGTCCTGACCGTTCTCTACGCCGTTCTGAGCGTCCTGGCCTTCCGTCTGGCGGTGAAGGCCGGCACCGGCGAAGCGGCCGCCGAGGGTCAGGTGGCCGAAGCGTATTAAAGGAGGGCAACCATGGACCTGAACACCGTCTGGTTCATCCTGATCACCGTCCTGTTTATCGGCTTCTTCGTCCTGGAAGGGTTTGACTACGGGGTGGGGATTCTCCTGCCCTTCCTGGGCAAGAAGGACGAGGAGCGGCGCGTCATCATCAACACCATCGGCCCCTTCTGGGATAGCAACGAGGTCTGGATGATCACCGCCGGCGGCGCGCTGTTCGCGGCCTTCCCCCAGGTGTACGCCACCCTCTTCAGCGGGGCCTACCTGGCCCTCATCCTGATGCTGGTCGGCCTCATCCTGCGGGGCGTCGCGTTTGAGTTCCGCAGCAAGTCCCCGGACCCGAAGTGGCGCAACACCTGGGACTGGCTCCTCTTCGTCGGCTCGCTGATCCCGGCCCTCCTCTGGGGGGCGGTGGTGGGGAACCTGATGCGAGGCCTGGCCATTGACGCGAAGATGACCTACTGGGGCGGCCTGCTCCCCCTGCTGAACCCCTTCGCCCTCTGGGGCGGCCTCACCTTCGTCGCCCTCTTCACGACCCACGGCGCCAACTTCCTGGCCCTGCGCGCGAGCGGGGAGGTGGAGAAGCGGGCCCGGGCCGTCGCCTTCCAGGTCTGGATCGCGGCGGTGGTGATCACCGTCATCTTCGTCGTCTGGGCCTTCTTCGCCACGGACATCCTCACCAAGCCCGGCATCAACGGCCTGATCCCGGCGATTCTGGCCGCCATTGCCCTGCTCCTGGTGGGCTACTTCGTCCGGCAGAGCCGCTTCGGCTGGGCCTTCGGGATGGGCGTCCTGACCATCCTCTTCGCCACCGTGATGGTCTTCGCCGGCCTCTACCCGCGCATCCTGATCTCCACCATAGACCCGGCCTACAGCCTGACCATCTACAACGCCTCCTCCTCCCCGTACACCCTGCGGGTGATGACCATCGTCGCGGTCATCTTCGTCCCCATCGTCCTGGCCTACCTGGCCTGGACGTACAAGGTCTTCAGCGACCGGGTGACGGGCAAGAAGGTCGTGTACTGATCGGATGCACCGCAGGCTGCTGGGGCTGGCACGCGGGACAGGGGGCCTCTTCGCCCTCACCTGGGGGGCCCTCTGGGTCGGCGGCCTGCTGACGGTCGCCCAGGCGGCGCTGTTCAGCCGGATTGTGGACGGGGCGTTCCTGGGAGGGCACATCCTCTCCCGGGAACTGCCCCGTCTCTGGCTGCTGCTGGGGTTGATTCTGGCCCGGCCCGCCGTCGCCGGCCTCCACGAAATCACCGCCCGCGCGGTCGCCGTGCGGGTGAAGGCGGCCCTGCGCCGCCGCCTCCTCGCCCACATCCAGGCCCTCGGCCCCCTCTACACCCGGGGCCAGCGCACCGGCGAACTGACCGCGGCCACCGTGGAGGGCGTGGAGGCCCTGGACGCCTACTTCTCCCAGTTCCTCCCCCAGATCGTCGTCACCGCCCTGATCCCCCTGACCCTCCTGCTCTTCGTCTTCTCCCGGGATGGGCTCTCCGGCCTGGTGATGCTGGCCACCGCGCCGATGCTCCCCCTGCTGATGGTCCTCATCGGGAAGGGCGCGGAGGCCCTCACCCGCCGGCAGTACCAGATGCTGGGCCGCCTCTCCGCCCAACTCCTGGACGCCCTCTATGGGCTGACCACCCTCAAACTGTTCGGCCGCTCCCGGGCCTACGCCGGGACCATCGCCCAAGTCAGCGACCAGTACCGCCGCGCCACGATGGGCGTGCTGCGCCTGACCTTCCTCTCCGCCTTCGCCCTGGAGTTGCTGGCGACCATCAGCCCCGCCATCGTCGCCGTGGAGGTGGGGCTGCGGCTCCTCTACGGGCGGCTGGACTTCCCCTCCGCCTTCTTCGTCCTGGTCCTGGCGCCGGAGTTCTACGTCCCCTTCCGGATGCTCGGCCTCCGCTTCCACGCCGGGATGTCGGGGGTCAGCGCGGCGGAGCGGATTTTCGCCCTTCTGGACGAGGCCCCCATGCGCCCGTCCGCCGTCGCCGTCCCCTCCGCCGCTCCGGTACGGGCGGTCATCCTGGAGGACGTCTCCTTCGTCTATCCCGGCGAGGCCCGCCCGGCGCTTTCCCACGTGAGCCTGCGCCTGGAGCGAGGGGAGCGGGTGGCCCTGGTGGGCCCCAGCGGCGCCGGCAAGACCACCCTGGCCGGGCTGATCCTGGGCTTCCTGACCCCCACGGCGGGGCGGATTCTCACCGAATACGCCGACGGCCGGGTGGC
>DAOUBO010000371.1:0-2264 GCA_034432695.1 Anaerolineae bacterium
CCCGGCGCCCCCCCCACACCCCGGTGGGCGAAGCCCCCCGGCGCCCGCCGCAGCATGCTGCAGGCCCTGTCGGCCATTCGCGGGATGTCTATGAGCGGCTTGATCAGAGGCTGCTCGCCGATCATCAGGTTGATGCGGGCAATGCCCTTGGCGTAGTCCCCCATCCGCTCCAGTTCGGAGGCCAGGTCCAGAATGGCGGCCAGAACCCGCAGGTCGCCCGCCATCGGCTGCTGGGTCGCGATGAGCACCAGCGCGTCGGCCTCAATCCGGTATCGCCGGGCGTTGATCTCCCGGTCCATCGCGATGATGCGGCGGGAAGCCTCAAAGTCCCGGCGTTTGAGCGCTTCCACCGACTCGGCGATGGCCCGTTCCACCATGCTCCCCAGCACCAGCACCTCGTCCTCCAGATGACGCAGTTCCCGGTCAAAGGTTTCTCTGGGCATCACGTCCCCCTTTCATCCGGCCCGCCCTGTGATGTAGTCCTCCGTCAGTTGGTTCGCCGGACGGGTGAAAAGGACCTCTGTGGGGCCGAATTCCACCAGTTTTCCCAGCCAGAAAAAGCCGGTCCAATCGGAAACCCGGGCCGCCTGCTGCATATTGTGTGTCACAATGACGATGCAGTAGTTCTCCCGCAGGCGGCGCATCAACTCCTCAATCTCCAGCGTGGCGATGGGATCCAGGGCTGAGCACGGCTCGTCCATCAGGATGACCTCCGGCTCCACGGCCAGGACCCGGGCCAGACAGAGCCGCTGCTGCTGGCCCAGGGAGAGGCTCAGCGCATTCTGCCGGAGGTTGTCCTTCACTTCGTCCCAGAGCCCGACGTCCCGCAAACTCCGCTCCACGATCTCGTCCAGGTTACGCTTCCGGTGCAGGCCCAGGACCCGCGGCCCGAAGGCGATGTTGTCGTAGATGGACTGGGGGAAGGGATTGGGGCGCTGGAAGACCATCCCTACCCGACGACGCAGGTCCACCACGTCGGTGCCCGGTGCGTAGATGTCTACGCCGTCCAGCAGGACCCGGCCCTCCACGCGGGTGTGGGGAATGGTGTCGTTCATCCGGTTCAGACAGCGCAGGAAGGTGGACTTTCCACATCCCGATGGGCCGATCAGCGCGGTGATCTGCCGATCCCGGATGAGCATAGAGATGTCGGCGAGGGCCCGCGTGGCCCCGTAGTAGAAGTTCAGGTGCTCCACACGGATCTTGGCGTCGTCCATATTCTTCCCCAGGAACGAACGCAGGCCTTTGCCGCTCCGTGCATCCGCAATCAGAGGGATGGGCGGCGAGTGTGCCAGTCGGTCGCCTGCTCATAGGCGTAGGCCACCCGCAGGACGGTCGGTTCCCCCAGGGCAGGGCCCATGATCTGCAGCCCGATGGGCAGCCCCTGGGCATCAAAGCCGCAGGGGAGGCTCAGGCCGCAAATCCCGGCCAGGTTCATGGAGAGCGTAAAGACGTCGGAAAGATACATCTGGATGGGATCGTCCACCTTCTCCCCGATGCGGAAGGCGGTTGTCGGCGTGGTGGGCGCGACGACGACGTCCACCCGCTCAAAGGCCCGGTCAAAGTCCCCCTTGATCAGCGTCCGGACCTTCTGGGCCTTCAGGTAGTAGGCGTCATAGTAGCCGGCGCTGAGGGCGTAGGTGCCCAGCATAATGCGCCGCTTAACCTCCGGACCGAAGCCCTGGCCGCGGGTCTGCTTATACGTATCTTCCAGCGACTCCCCGAGAATGCGCAGGCCGTAGCGAACGCCATCGTAGCGGGCGAGGTTCGCGCTGGCCTCGGCGGGAGCGATGAGGTAGTAGACGGGGAGCGCGTAGTCGGTGTGGGGAAGGCTGATCTCCGTAATCTCTGCCCCCAGGTCGGCCAGCACGTCCAGCGCTGTGCGCACCGCATCTTCCACCTCTGGCTGCATGCCGGGGATGAAGTACTCCTTCGGGACACCGACGCGCATTCCCCGGATCTCCCCCGTCAGCGCGGCAGTGTAATCCGGGACAGGCGCGTCCAGGGAGGTGGAGTCCAGCGGATCGTGCCCGGCGATGACGCCCAGCATAAGAGCCGCGTCGGTGACGTCCTTCGTCATCACGCCGATCTGGTCCAGCGAGGAGGCGAAGGCGACCAGCCCGTAGCGGCTGACCCGCCCATAGGTGGGCTTGAGGCCAACGATGCCGCAGAACGCGGCCGGCTGTCGGACGGAGCCGCCGGTGTCGGTGCCCAGGGCTCCCAGGCACTCCCCCGCGGAGACGGCGGGCGGGCTGCGGCCGCTTGGG
>DAOUBO010000372.1:0-2338 GCA_034432695.1 Anaerolineae bacterium
CGCCCCACCCCACTCATTTGCTCCACCAGGCCGCTCCGCAGAGCCAGTTGGGCCCGCAACACATCCCGCAACAGGTCCAGCGCCTGGATGATCCGTTCGTCGGCCAGAGCATAATAGACCGCCGTCCCTTCCTGCGCGGCAGTGACCAGGCCACGCTCGCGCAGAATCTTCAGGTGGTGGGAAACGGTCGGCTGAGGCAATCCCAGCGTCTCCGCCAGGTCCGTCACCCGGCGAGGACCTTCGGCGAGGGCATAGAGGAGAAGAATCCGCTTGGGGTCCGCCAGCCCCTGGCAGACCTGGGCATGCAGGAGCAGGATTTCCCGTTGCAGGTTGGGAGTGATCGCCATCCAAGTATTCTTGTAGTTAAATATTTGGATGCACAAAAGATTATACCACCCCTCTGCCCAGATGTCAAGCATATACGCTTGTTCAGATCCCATTCACACTGCCCCGGATCCCCCAGCGTCCAGTTCCATCGCCCATAGTACTCTTTTCCCACCCCCGGGTCTGAAAATTTTCAAACCGAATTCAAACCTCCGGCAACTATAATGGAAGCAGGAAGAACAGGAAACCATGGGTGTGCGGGAAGAGAGGAGAACGATGATGAATGACCCAACCGGGCGCCGCTTATTCGGAGCGCTGCTGGCGTCGGTCCTGGCTCTGGCTCTGCTGACCTCCCTCGCCTGGGCCGACGGAGAGACCGGCACCGTCGTGGTGAATTCGTCCAATCCGCTCCTCCAGGTGAAAGGGACGATCGGCGGAACCGCCAAAACGGTCTGGGCCGGTACCCTCTACCTTCAGATCACGGGCGGCCCCCGGGTGAACACGTTCTGCACCGACCTTCTCCATTCCATCTCCAACGGGGATCAGGTCGTTGCCTCGTCCGAGGAGATGGATTGCCGGGTGCGCTGGTTGCTCCTCCACTATCCGCCCCGGGCCAATGCCGCCGACTATCAGAACGACACCTCGCCGGGCCGTCTGCCCGACGTTAAAAAAGAAATGGCGGCCCGTCAGGCCGCCGTCTGGTATTTCTCCGACGGCTTTGTCCTGCTGGATGAATCCCCTACCCCCCACGACGTCTACACCCGCACCCAGGAGATCATCGCCGCCGTCCAGGCTCTGGCCGATGCCTGCACCCCCGACGCCCCCGACATCGCCATCACCCCCTCCAGCGCCGCCCTGGCTGTCGGCGACGAGGCCCCCTTCACCCTTCGGGTCACCCGGGGAGGCCAGCCCGTCGCCGGGCAGACCGTCACCCTGACCGTCAGCCTGGGCACCGTCACGCCCTCCGTGGTGACTACCGACGAAAACGGCGAGGCCGCCTTCACTCTGACCTCGGCGGTGACCGGGACCTCGTACATCACGGCCACGACCTGGATGCCCCTCCCCGTCGGTACCATCTTCGTCGGCCTCCAGCCCAACAAGCAGAAACTCGTCCTGGGCCAGTACACCGATGGACGGGTCGCGGCGACCGCCAGCGCCCTCTGGGTCAACGGCGGCTCGCTGGTGGCCACCGTCTTCAACGACCTGAATATGGACGGCGCCCCACAGGACGGCGAACAGGGGCAGAGCGGGTGGACCGTAACCGTACAGGGGAAAGGAAGCAAGACGACCAATTCCACCGGAAATGCCACCTGGGCCCTGCCCCCGGGACCCTACACCCTCGTCCTGACCCAGAAGAGCGGCTGGCTGGCGACAACTCCCATCACCCAGACGGTCACCCTGGACGCCGGGAGCGTGGTCCACGTCCTCTTCGGCCAGATCAAACTCCCGGTGGTCAAGGTCCACGTTTTCCACGACGCTGACCTCAGCGGCAGTCTCACCGATGGCGACTCCCCGCTGAGCGGCTGGACCGTCGGCCTCTACCGGGCCGACGGCTCCCAGGCGGCCGGATGGAATCGGGCCACCGACAGTGAGGGATGGGTCTACTTCAGCAACGACCCGACCCGCAATCCGCCTGACATCCTCCCCGGCACCTACTATATCCGGGAGGTCCCGCCCGACGGCTGGTATGCCACCACGGGCATTTCCCGGTCGTTCACCCTCTCCAGCGGCGACGTCCACGAGGAGTACCTGGGGAACATCCAGCCCGCCCCGGCTATCTCTCTGAGCGTCACGCCGTCCCCCAGCCTCATCCACAGCGGCGACGCAGTCACCTACACCTACGAGGTGGTCAACAGCGGGAACACCTACCTGGACACCGTCCGGGTGACCGACAGTGTTTACGGCGCCATCTGCACCATCCCGGCGCTGGCGCCGGGCGAGGCGGCGACCTGCCGGTTCACGGCTGCCCGCGCCCGCCCCGGGACCAGCATCGGCACCGCCGTCGGCACGCCCG
>DAOUBO010000373.1:0-1997 GCA_034432695.1 Anaerolineae bacterium
AAAGGTCAAACCAGGCGAACCCGGTCTCGTAGTCAAAAGTGGTGCTGGACCTCAGGGTCGTGAGCCGGGTGTAGGGGCGCGGCGAAAGGTAGAAGGGCACCCGCAGCGTCTCGGTGGGCACCGCCGCGTTGGTAAAGACCACGTAGCCGTAGTACTCTTCCAGGGTCCGCATCAGGCTGGATAGCAGGGTCGCATTGATGTTCAGCGTCACCGGCACCGCGGCCGTGCCCATCGCGGGCACCTCCACCGTCACCGGGAGGCTGAGGCTCACCCCCGCCATGCGGGACCCGCTCCCGAAAGCCCAGGTGGCGCTGTAAACTTTGGTCGCCGCGCTAAAGTTCTGGAGGGTAACGTTCTTGAGGGTGGTGTAGGTGTTGGCCTCAATGGGGAGGACGCCCCAGTTCAGGCTGACCAGATCCGGATCGCCGATGGCGACTGTATCCGCCGTGACGGCCGGATAGGCCTGGATCCGCCCGGCGCCCTGGCGCGGAATTGGCCGGGAGGCGGTGGTCGCCAGGTCCTTTGCGGTGTTCATCATCGCCGCCTTCACCTGCTCCGGCGTCCAGTCGGGATGGGCCTGGCGGATCAGCGCGGCGAGGCCCGCCACGTGGGGCGCGGCCATGGAGGTGCCGCTGTAACTGACCCCTTCGGTTCCTGCGCCCATTTTGGCGGCGAAGATGCCCACGCCCGGAGCGGTCACGTCCGGCTTCAGGAAGGAGTCAAAGCCGCGCGGCCCGCGGGAACTGAAGGTGGCAATGGTGTCTGCCGGGGTGTACGGGTCCGGCAGCGTCTGAACTTCGCTCTCCGCCGAGACGATGACCGTCTGCCCGTGGGCGGGGATGAGGTTGAGGCCGTCCTGGCGGGCGATGAAGCCGGCGGGAATGGCCACCGGGTCACCGATCATCGTGAGCCGCTCATTGCCGCCTGCAGCGCTGTTGAAGATAATCGCCCCGACGGCTCCCAGCGCGGCGGCGTTGTTGACCTTCTCCGAGAATGGACAGACGCCCCGCTGGATCAACGCGACAGTTCCCGTAAGAGGCGTTCCGCTAATTCCTCCGATGTCCTGGGTACAGAGGGTATCGGTGACGATAGTCCCCACGTAGAACAGGGTTGCCGTGACCCGCTCGGTGAAGTGGCCAGTGTTGTTATCAAACGCGGGGGGCTGGTAGATGATGTTGGTCTGGGTGAGGTAGGTGGTGCCGGAGATGGAGAGGGTTGGGCCGGTGGCATAGCCGGTCGTGCTGGCGGCAACGGCGATGGCCGAGTCGGCCGCGGCGGGGGTGCCGTGGATGTAGGAGACGTTCCCCGCATTTCCAGCGCTGGCCACCACAATCACCCCCAGGGCGGAGGCGTTGTTGATGGCGATGATTTCGGGGTCTGTGGGGTCATTGGGGCCGTAAGTCGCGCCCAGCGACATGTTGATGACGTCCACGCGATCGGAAACATCGCCGTCCCCGTTCGGGTCCATCGCCCACTCAACGGCATCAATGACCAGGTTGGTGGACCCGGCCGGTTCGCCGAAGACCTTGAGGGCATAGAGCAGGGCCTTTGGAGCCACGCCGGGGCCAAAGACGCCCTCCACCCCGATGCCGGCCGCCGTGGAGGCAACGTGGGTGCCGTGGCCGTCACCGTCTATGGGGTCCGGGTCGGGAACCGGGGTGTTGATGGCCGGGTCATCGGAACTGGCGTCGTAGTTGGGGCCGGCAAAGTCGTACCCGCCGATGACTTTGGCTGTGGGGAAGGTCCCTGGCTCTATCACTTCGTGGTCGTCGCTGGCGTAGTCGTCCGGGTCTCCGCTCCCGCCCACTGCGGCGTGGTAGTAGTCAATGCCGGAGTCAATGATGGCAATGGTGATGCCCTCACCGTCGTATCCCAGGTCTTCCCAGACACTGGGAGCGCCGATCAGGGGGACGCTGGCAGAGAGGTCCGGGCGGTATTCAGGGGCCCGGTGGATGGCCTTGACTCCGGGGAGGTTCCGAATCTGGGCCAGTTGGCGC
>DAOUBO010000374.1:0-1973 GCA_034432695.1 Anaerolineae bacterium
CGGCGGCGGCCGGAGGCCGCCGCTACAAAATCCCCTTTTCCCCTCCCCATCGCTTCGCGCCGGGAAGAGGGAACAGGGGGAGCGGGGCAAAAACTTCGGCGTACGGTACATCGGGAAATTGCCTATCCAATGGCTGTTACCATCGCAAGGCGAGACTCAACAACCCCAGGGCCCTTTCGGAGTCCAGCGAAAGGAGGTACCAGAATGTCTTTACCCCCTCTGACCCTGCAGATGACGATGGATGAAGCGCTCCGTCGGGTGACGACCAGCCGCCCCGACCAGGAGGCCGTCATTTGCGGCAACCTGCGGCTGACCTACGGCCAGTTCCAGGAGCGGATTGACCGGGCCGCCAACTTCCTGGCCCATACAGGCGTCCGTAAGGGGGACCGGGTGGCCCTGCTGCTGCCGCCCGGTGCCGACTACCTCACCCTCTTCTTCGCCACTGCTCAGCGCGGCGCGGTGGTCGTCCCCATAGATCCTGCCCTCCGCGCCCAGCGGATTGTTTCCATCCTTCAGCAGATCGCGCCCGCACGCCTGGTCGTCGCGGAGCCCCTTCCCGAAGGGATCGCCGCCGACCTGCCAGCGGGGATAGAGGTCCACCTGGCCGAGCAGTTCCTTCCGGACCGGATCCCGGACCTTCCCCCGATCCCTCCGCCGGAAGTCTCGCCGGGGGACCTCCTTGCCATCCTCTACACGTCGGGCACGACGGGGACGCCGAAGGGCGCGATGCACACCCACCGGAGCCTGATCGCTCCCGTCGTCGCCAGCCTGAAGTTGCGGGAACTCTGGATCCGGCGGCCCTCCCTGGCCCACCTCCCGAAAATGGGGCGGGCACTGGTCCGCTACCGACAGCGGTTGCTCCGGGCCGCGGGTCGCCCCCAGATTTTCCTCTCCACCACGGGTTACCACAACACCACCGGAATAGAGGTCTTCCTCCAGGCGCTCCTGATGGGGGACACGCTGGTCATCCAGCCCTCCTTTAACCCGGTGGAAGCGCTGGAACTGATCCAGCGGGAGCGGGTCACCGTTCTGGTGGCCGTGCCGACGGCACTGGCCGTTATGCTTCGGGTGGAGAACTTTGACCAGTACGACCTCTCCTCCCTGCTGATCTGCGGGACGGGCGCAGCCCCCTGCCCGCCGGACCTGGCGCGTGAGATCCAGCGCCGGTTCGGATGCGCCCTCCATATCGGTTTCGGCGCCACCGAGATCGGGGGGGGCATCGCCGCGCCCCACATCGGCGACTCCCCCGACGTCCAGGCGGAGACGGTGGGACGGCCGATGCCGGGAGTGGAGATCCGCATCGTGGACGAGGCCGGAAACCCCCTGCCCCCGGGTCAGGTCGGCGAACTGTGGGTCCGGGGGAACGGCGTGATGCAGGGCTACTGGGGCGCCCCCGACCTGACAGAGCAGGTTCTGGACCCGGAAGGCTGGTACCACACCGGCGACATGGCCGTGATGGACGAGAAAGGGTACCTGCGCATCGTTGGGCGGAAAAAGGACATGATCATCCGGGGCGGGCGCAACATCTTCCCGGAGGAGATAGAGCGGCATCTGGTCACCCATCCAGGGATCCGGGAAGCCGCCGTCGTGGGAGTCCCCGGCCGTTTCGGGGATGAGGAGGTCTGGGCCTTTGTCATCCCGGAGCCGGGCTATCCACTCTCCCCTCAGGAGGTCCGGGAGTACTGCCGGGGCCGACTGGAGCCCTACCAGATCCCCCAGACCGTGCGGATCGTGGAGGACTTCCCCCGCGCGTCCACCGGGAAACCCCAGAAGTTCCGTCTGCGGGAACTGGCCCTTCAGCAGCGGGAGTAGAAACCGAGATGGCCGCTCAGCCGATCATCGTCGTCCATGGCGGCGCCTGGCGAATTTCGCCGGAAGAACACCAATCCCACATAGAGGGTTGCCGCCGCGCTGCGCTCTGTGGGTGGGACATCCTTTCCTCCGGAGGCTCGGTCCCGGGCGCGCGGGGGCGG
>DAOUBO010000375.1:0-1741 GCA_034432695.1 Anaerolineae bacterium
AAAGGAGACCTGTGCGGCCGGGAAATTCCCGGCGATGGGTCTCCTTTTTTGTTTGAACCCGGCCCTGAGCTCTGACGAATTTTGCTCTGGACAGATACACGCAGATTTCTACGGATTTTCACCCAAAAAACTCACCGCGGAGGACGCAGAGCGCGCAGGGGGTTTTCACATAGCGTGATCTCCAGAAGTGCCAGGACTCCAGCCCATTTCTGCAAATGAGGTCGCATTCTTGCCGTTCAGGTGGACGGTTGCCAGATATAGGCTGGTATACTGACAGTGTCAGCCTAATTCCATGTTGGGCGGCTTGTGCATTCTAGCCGTAGGCATAGCAATTCGGATGACGCCAGATGACATATACTCAGGACGAACAGACAAACGCAACCTCAAGAGTGGTACACCAGATTGGCTTCTGGTCAGCGCTCCTCACAACCGCTTGGATCATCATCTTCAACATCGCTATTGCCCTGGGCGTGGCCGGTGCCCCAACGCGTTCGGTCGCTGTAGGTGCATCTCTCCTGTTAGCCTTCTCGTTCATCGGTTTCATGGTAAGTATCCACAACTATGCCCCGTTAGAAAGGAAGATCTGGACCCAGATCGGGCTTTCGTTCGCCATTGTATATGCAGCGTTGCTGACATGGAACTACTACTTGCAGTTGACCGTCGTCCGAAATAACCCGCAACTCTATGAATGGCTGACCATGGATTTCACACCCGATACGGCTTTCTGGGCGCTCGAAACCGTTGGCTACACCCTCATGAGTTTGGCCGCATTGTTTTCCCTGCCCGTCTTCAACGGGGGCGGAATTGAACGGGCGATTCGTTGGTGCTTTGCCATCAATGCCGTGTTTACAGTTTTGGGTAGCATCGGCTATGTACTGAGTGGCAATCCGCTTCATGGATTGGTCCTCGCAAGCCTTGGCGTATGGGCGATTGCCTTCCCCGTTGCGACAGCGTTGATAGCAGTAATATTTAAGCGCGCTGTTGCAGGAAAAGGATGATGATTAAGGGTTCTCTGGCCGCCCAACCCGCCGCTTCAGCCGACGCCGCTTCGCTGCGCTTCGCGGCGCGGCTGAGCGGCAGGCCGTTAGGCGCAGGAGGCCGAAGATGCTTCAACTCACATCGCTTACCCACAAGATCTCATTGCTGCTCGTATTGTCCTTGTTGTCCACCCTGGTGCCGGGTCCAACAACTCTTTCTGGAACCGGCCATATGGCTACAACCGATTCGCCGGGTTTCACCTCCCCACTCCCCACCCCGACACCCGAACTCCAGCCCTTATCGTTCACCAGCCCGCTGCCCACCCCACCCGCGCCCGCGCCGACGCTCGGCCTGACCGTCCACGCCGAGCCGGTGGGCGTCGCGCCGGCGAGGTGGTCACCTTCACGCTGCGGCTGGAGAACCCCAGCGGGGCAGCGCTGACCGGCGTCTCCGTTCACGCCATCTTGCCGGACTCCCTGCACCGCATTCCCCATCAGCCCGGTTGGGCCTACGACGCGCCCCAGAAGCGCCTGCGCGCCGGGGTGGGGACGCTGGCCGCCGCGACGAACGTCACCCTGACCCTGGCCCTGCGCGCCGCGGGGCCGGTGGATACGCTTGTGCCACTCACCTTCGAGGCCGTCTCCGGCGAGGCGCGGGCAGCAGCGACCGCCGAGGTCTGGATCGTGCAGCCGGGACGGGCGCGGCTGACGCCGGAGGGCGGCGGGGCGCGGGGGCCCCCCCCGCGCCGCGCCTCGGGGGGCGC
>DAOUBO010000376.1:0-3637 GCA_034432695.1 Anaerolineae bacterium
GCGCCCCCCCTCTGCAAGGGGGATTAGGACCCACAGGAAACCCGGCATAGGGAGCAAATTCGTCATTCCCGCGGGAATGTCGGCGGGAACCTTTGCGTAGGCGTAGTGGAAAGATAAGAGATTGTATCTCCGGAGAAGGGTTTCCGGAATCGCCTCTCGGAAATCCAGAAGGTCACAGGAACTGAAGGTCACGGCTTTCCAGGGATGGCTGTTGATCCAGATCTCCAGCCGTTGCTGGAGAGGGGGCGCACAGAGGGGAAAGGCGGAGAACTCCAGAACGACCCCTTTTCCCCCTTCAAGCCAGAACATGATGTCGGAGTGTTCCCCTTCTGCCCAGATTCCCCAATCTTCTGGTAGAGCCCAGCCGTCCAGGAATATGAAACGTCGGCTCGCTGGAGGGGAGGTGGTTTGAAAAACGCAGATTGGGCTGGAGTAAGGGGAAGTCTCCGCTGGCGGGGCGAAACACTGTACGGGGGTCAGGAGAGGTGACGCTTCGGCCCACTGATACAACGTTTCTGCCAGGGGGCCATCCCGATAGACCAGCAGATATTCCATCCCCAGTTGTTGCAGTTCCCCGATCGCGAAATCAAACCGACCGTTCAGCAAACGGTCGGTGAGAGACCCCAGGTGGGGGGGTATCCAGGACCCGGAGGCATGCAGGGCTGGATGGCCATGCAGGAGCGTTCCCCACAGTTCGCGCGGGTTCCACGCTATGCCGGTCCGGTCCAGAGAAAAAACCGCACCTCCCGACGGTTGAGAGGCCAGCCACTCCAGGGCTGGATGGGAGGCCAGGGGCTTCCAGACGACGGGTGTAAGGAGAAAATCCGTGGCCCAGAGAATCCCCATAGCCCAGCGGAGGGCTCGCCAGCGAATCTGGGAAAGGCCATATCCTGCAGCCAGGAACAGACCCGGTGCGGCGACAAAAAGGTAGCGGACCATCGCGCGCCCCCCCTCTGCAAGGGGGATTAGGACCCACAGGAAACCCGGCATAGGGAGCAAATTCGTCATTCCCGGGGGAGGCTCCGGCGTCGGGAACAGGCCCGGCTTCAGGAAATGTCCGATCTGCCAGAACAGACGGTGCAGCGGGTCTACTCCTGGGATGTGGACCAGGCGGTTCTGCCATTTCAGGTAAATTCCCAGAGACAGGCAGAGCCCGACCAGTGTCGCTCCCAACAGAGAAGGGAAGAGCGGGCGTTTGTTCCGCAGGGCCACAGAGAATCCGACTATGCTGAGCAGCACAGGGGTCGGGCCCAGCATCGCCAGGCTTCCCTCCAGCGCATGAGGGTTCAACAAGGGTTTCACGATCTGCCCCCACCACAGGTGATACGGTGAAGGAAGAAGCCAGAGGTCTGCACTGGCCGAGTACATATAGAGGCTGTACAGGGAAAACCCGATGGGTATTTCCCGTGTCGCCTGGAGAAACAGGGTTCCCCAGGGCAGACCCAGTAGTGCCATGCTCCCCAAAAGGGTGAGCGCAAAACCCTTATCCTGTACCAGCCGTTTTCCCAACAGGAAGAGAACTAAAAGAAACCCCTGCCAGAAAAAATACAGAGAGAACAGGGTGGAAACCCCCCATAGGAGCCCAGGTCCCAGGCCCTGAAGTTTCCGGGGCGGAGCCGGAGCGCTCGCGATTCGCAAAAGCATCACCCAGAGCCAAACCAGGGCGACTAACCCGAACAACTTGTCTATGTGCTCGCAAGTTTGGAAGAACTGGAGGGGAAAGAAGGTCAGGCTCAACGCAGCCAGGGTAGAGGAGGCATGGGAAAGGCGCAACACTCTGCGGCTGGCAAAGAGGGCGCCACCGAAAATCCCGGTCACAGAGACCAACGTCAGAATATTCAGAACCGCGACGCGGTTGGGAAAGAGGCAGAAAGGTGTGAAGAGCAGATTCGTTCCCATCCAGTGAGGGTAGAGGCGGAGGTCCAGGCCGAAGGGGTAGACCACTTCGGGTGCCCGGAGAAACCATCGCCCCTCCGCCAGGGCTCTGCAGTGCCGTTCCACGCTCCACAGGATCTCCAGTGGGTCTCCGTAACTGGCAATCCCCCGGGTGATTCCCCGCAGCGGGAACACCCACAGGGCCACCGCCAGGAAAGCCAGCCAGGGCCCGCAGGACTCCAGGGAACGAAGAAATCGCCGCCTGACCATTTCTCTACCTCTGAACTATGGCTGAGGCGTCGGGGTGGGGAGGGCCTCCGGCGGGAGCGGGGTCAGCGGAAGCCCGAAATACGCCTCCACCACCTGCCGGGCCATCGGCGCGGCCACCGTGGAGCCCTCCCCGGCATTCTCCACGACCACCGCGAAGGCGATCTGCGGGTTGCCGGCGGGGGCGAAGCCGGCGAACCAGGAGTGCGGCTCCCTGCCCGGATTCTCCGCTGTCCCCGTCTTCCCGGCCACAGGGATGCTCATCCCCAGGAAACGGTGGGTCGCCGTGCCGATGGGGGCCGTCGTGACGCCCGCCAGCGCCTCCCGGATGACCGCCAGACTCTCCGGGGAGACAGGGAGCGTCCCCACGGCCTTGGGCTGGAAGACCACCTCCGGCTCCGTTCCGGCGGCCGCGATGCGGGCCACCACGTAGGGCCGGTAGAGGGTGCCACCGTTGGCGACCGCCGCCATCATCCGCGCCACCTGCAGGGGGGTCGCCAGCAGGTCCCCCTGCCCGACGGCCAGGTTGACCGAGTCCCCGGGCCACCAGGGCGTCCCGTACGTCGCCTCCTTCCAGGCCGGGTCGGGCATCAGCCCCGGCGTCTCCGGAACCCCCACGATGCCGGTGGCGACACCCAGGCCGAAGGCCCGCCCGAAGGAGGGGAGCAGGTTGGGGTCTATCCGGTCCAGCGCCTGCCCGACGGTGAAGAAGGTCGTGTTGCAGGAGGCGGTCAGCGCGTCCTTCAGGTTGATGGACCCGTGGGCTTTCCAGCACGCCTTCCGATACGCCGCGCCCATCCCTTCCCAGTAGCCGGGACACCAGAAGGTGCTCTCCGGACTGAGCCCTCCCTTCTCCAGGCCCGCCGCCATGGTGACCACCTTGAAGACCGAGCCGGTGGGGTAGGCCCCCTGGGTGGCCCGGTTCAGGAGGGGGCGGTCGGGGTTGGAAAGGACGGCCGCGCGCTCGGGCCCGCTCCCCGGCCCCACGAAGACGTTCTGGTTGAAGCCCGGACCGCTGGCCATGGCCAGCACGGCCCCGGTATGGACGTCCAGGACGACGATGGCCCCGCGCCGGTTGCCCAGGATTTCCTCCACTTTCTGCTGGAACTCCCGGTCCAGGGTGGTGTAGATCGCCCGGCTGGGAACGGCGTCCCGGTGGGCCAGGACCCCCAGCGTCTGGCCGGTGGGGGACATCAGGTAGAGGGTGCCGCCGTGCCGCCCGGCCAGGTAGGGCTCTCCCCACGCCTCCAGCCCGGCGACGCCCACCCACTCGTCGCCGCGGTAGCCCTGGCGGCGGTACGCCTCCGCCCCCTCCGCCGGAATCAGCCCCACCCAGCCGATAACGTGGGGTGCGATGCCGTCCCCCCAGTAGACCCGCCCCGGCTTCTCCCGCGCCTCAATCCCCGGCGTGTTCAGCAGCAGGTCGGCGTTCTCCACGCTCACCTGGGCCGGGATGTCGGCGATCGGACTCCAACAGTCGGCGGGGCGGCCCGCG
>DAOUBO010000377.1:0-2141 GCA_034432695.1 Anaerolineae bacterium
GGATCGCCTGCTCAAAGGGGATGGTGATCCACTGGTTCTCCCCCCGTTTGGTGCCGGGCTTGCGCTTGAGGACGGTGCGGATGCGGTAGGGGTCGTAGGCGGTCTGGATGCCGGCCTGCCCCTTGGGGCAGATGTAGCCCTCTATGGGCGCCACCTCCCGGAGCGGCGTCTGGTAGGGCAGATGGGGGTACATGTTCCAGGGGGAGTAGGGGTTGCCGTCTATCTTGGCCGCCACCCCGTCCAGCAGCCGGACCTTGACCCCACACTGGGTGTTGCACTGCTGGCAGACGGTGTAGATGATGTTGCCCGGCTCCGCCAGCGGGTAGTAGGTCCCCCCGCCGTCCGGGTCTATCTTCGCCAGCACACTGACGGCCTGATGGAACAGCGCCGTCCCTCCGACAAAAGCCGAAAGGGTCAGAAATTCCCGTCGGGTCAGTCTCATCGTTTCCTCCTTCTTACAGGTCGCAGGTCGCAGGGCGCAGGGCGCCCGGCTATGCCCGCGCCTCCTCGGCCCGCAGGGGCAACAGCCACAGGCCCAGGGCCAGGATGAGCACGCCCACGCCGATGCAGAAAAGGGTCACGCCCCACTCCGTCCAGGTGGGGGAGTAGACACCGTAGACCCAGTGGGGCTCCATAAAGGAGCGGCCGATGCCCGGCAGTTCCTCCGCCGCGAACCCCGGCAGGACGATGTTCCAGCGGATGCCGATGAAGCCGATCGTCGCCATCACTGCCGCGATGCCGGTCCAGAGGGCGCTCCGGCGGCCGGGGAAGGTCAGGATGAGCATCGGGCCCACCAGCCCCATGCCCATGCCCAGAATCCAGAAAATCCACCAGTTGGGGCCGAAGAGTTGCTCTTTGATGGGGATGAAGTGGGCCGGAGCGGTGCCGTAGAGGCTGACGAGGATCTCGGCGACCTCCATCAGGAAGTCCACGAAGAGGAGCAGGACCAGCAGCCGGCCCACGCCGATGACCTCCTCCCGGTGGTCTCCCAGGCCGTTGGGGATGACGAAGGCGACGATGGCGGTGAGGAGCGCGCCGCCGGAGGCCAGCGCGGAGACCAGGAACATGATGGGGAAGAGGCCACCATACCAGTAGGCCCGGGCGATGGTCACCGCGAAGACGGTCCCCGTGCCCCCGTGGAAGGCGATGGCCAGCGGGATGCCGATCGTCGCCAGAACCCGCACCACCTTCCGGTCCCGTTCCAGCGCCTTCGGGCTCAGGTCCCGCACGCCGAGGGTCAGGAAACGGTAGAGGCCGGCCTTCCAGCCCTTCCCCTCCGCGCCGCGGACGAAACTGGGCCGCATCACGAACCAGATTTCGGCCGTCAGCAGGATCAGGTAGAGGGTGTAGAGCCAGACGATCCAGGCCAGCGGAGAGGTGAAGCCAGGATGGGTGAAGACGAAGAAGAACCGCTCCATATGGCCCAGGTCCAGCCAGACAAAGAGGAGCGCGGTCAGCAGGGAGACCAGCGCGGTGAAAAGGGCCATCCGTCCGATGCGCTCAAACTGTTTCATCCCGAAGACGTAGACCAGGGATGAGATGAGGAACGCGCCGGCGGAGAGGCCGATGAAGTAGATGTAGAAGGCCAGCCACATGGCCCAGGGGACGGGGGTGCTCCAGCCCACGTTCAGCATCCCGTGGGTCAGCCGGTCTATCAGTCCAGAAAGGCCGGCCAGCAGGAGAACCCCGCCGATGACGGCCGTGATCAGCGCTCGTTTGCCCATGGTCTCCTCCTACAGCAGATAGTAGACGCTGGGCTCGGTGCCCAGTTCCTCTTTGAGGCGCATGGCCCGGGGGGACGCGGCCATCTGGGCCACCAGGCTCTGGGGGTCGTTCAGGTCGCCGAAGATGCGGGCGTGCCCGATGCAGGTGGTCACGCAGGCCGGGAGCATCCCCTTCTCCAGCCGGTGGAGGCAGAAGTGGCACTTGCGGACGGTGCCGATGGGGGAGCGCCAGGGGTTGCCCGGTTCCCGCCGGACCTCCTCGCCGTACTCAAAACCGGGCATCACGTCCCAGGGGGCCACTTCCGGCGTCTGCCCGACGGTGTAGAAGTTGCCGAAGTCAAAGGACCGGGGGTTCCCTAGTTGAGGGGGAATCCGGTCCCACCTACTTCCGTGGCCGCATCCCTCTGCCTCCCCATT
>DAOUBO010000378.1:0-1574 GCA_034432695.1 Anaerolineae bacterium
GGCCCGGGGGGTGCCGGGGCCCCTCGCGGCCACCGCCCCCGGCCCCTGCCGTAAAGATGCGCCATCGGGGGTTCACGACATCCGTGGTGACCTCCCGCTTCCGCACACCGGGCACTGGGGATTGGGGGAGAAGGCGACCGTCTCAAACCCTCCCCGCAGCCCGTCCCAGACCAGGAGCCGCCCGACCAGCGGCTCTCCCACTCCCAGGATCACCTTCACCGCCTCCACGGCCTCCAGCGCCCCGAAGACGCCCGCGACGCCGCCCAGGATGCCCACCTGCTTTGCCGTGGGAACCCGCTCCGGGCGGAACGTCGGGGGAAAGAGGCACCGGTAGCAGGGCCCGCGGCCGGGGAGAACGACGGACATCTGTCCCTCCCAGGCCAGGACGGACGCCCAGACCAGGGGGGTGCCGGTCTGCACGCAGGCCGCGTTGACCAGGAACTTTGTCTCAAAGTTGTCGGAGCACTCCACGACGACGTCGTGGGACGCGGCCAGTTCCCCGGCGCGCTCCGGCGTCAGGCGCTCCGGGACCCCCCGGACCTCCACACCGGGGTTGAGGGCCGTCAGGCGCTCACGGGCCGAGTCGGTTTTGGGCCGTCCCAGATCAGCGGTGGTGTGGAGAATCTGGCGATTCAGGTTGGAGAGGGAGACGCGGTCATAATCCACCACGGTCAGGTGGCCCACGCCGGCCGCGGCCAGGTAGAAGCAGACGGGGGAGCCCAGGCCGCCCGCGCCGACGACGAGGACGCGCGCGGCCTTCAGACGGGCCTGCCCCGCCTCTCCGACTCCTTCCAGCACCAGTTGCCGGGCAAACCGTTCCCGTTCTTCCGGAGTGAGCATTGGTCGCCAGCGTCGGCGTTACATCGCTGCCTGGAGCGCGCCGGGCACGACCGAGCGTACGGGGACCGTCTTTCCCATCAGGCGGCGCATCTGGAGCAGGCGGCGCGCGGGCTGGAATCCGGCCTCCCCGAACGCGGCGGCCAGGTCCTGCCGGTAGCCCGGGAGCATCGTCGCCGTGTCCCAGAGGGGACGACGGGCCAGTTGGGCCACCGCTCCCTGCACCAGCAACTTCCCCAGCGTCTCCACCTCCTGGGGGCGGACCAGGACTTCCACGTCGTGCCAGCGCGCGGGGCGGTGGGACGTGATGCGGAAGGCTCCGTTGATCGGGCCGTCGCCGATCACCCACCAGGTCTCCCGCCGCCCCTCCAGCCAGGAAGCCAGTTCCGCCTCCCATCCGGACCGGTAGGCTGAGGGCCGGATCTCCAGCACTTCCTGGTGGGGGCGGGGGATACCCTCCCGCGCCAGGTCGTAGAGGTCCCGGCTCTCCCTGGCGCGGGCCCGGCGGAAGCGAAGGGGGAGGGAATCGGATTGGGGCCAGGGGCGCCCGGCGGGTCGGAGCAGTTCCAGCGACGACCCCACCACATCAAACCCCAGCCGCTCGTAGAGCCGACGGGCCGGCAGGGTGTCCTCCCGGACCTCCAGCCCGATGAGGATGAGCGTCCCGTCCTCCACGTGGGGAAGGAGTGCGTCCTGCTGGGCCCGGTTGAAGCGGTGGATCTCGTCTATCAGCAGGA
>DAOUBO010000379.1:0-1944 GCA_034432695.1 Anaerolineae bacterium
TCGCGCCGTACCGGCTGCGCAGCACCTTCTTATCTATCTTGACCACGCTCGTCTTGGGCAACTCGTCCACAAAGACGTAGTGGTCGGGCACCGACCAGCTGGTGATGACCCCGTCCTCCACGTACCGCTGCAGGTGCGCGCGCAGCATGTCCCCCGTGAGTTTCCCCCTGTATTCCTCACGCGGAACCACGACCGCCAGCGGCCGCTCGCCCCACTTCTCGTCCGGGATGCCGATGACCGCCGCCTCCAGCACCCCCTCGTGGAGGCTGAGCAGGTTCTCCAGTTCCTGGGAAACGATCCACTCCCCGCCGCTCTTGATGACGTCCTTGAGCCGGTCCACGATCTGGATGTAGCCGTACTCGTCCATGTAGGCGACGTCGCCGGTGTGCATCCAGCCGCCGGCCCACAGTTCCTCGCTCTTCTCCGGCTCCTTGTAGTAGCCCTGGGTGCACCAGGGGGCCCGGACGATGATCTCGCCCGTGGAGCGCCCGTCCCTGGGGACGTCGTTGCGGGCCGCGTCCCCCCCCCGCAGGTAGACCAGCGGAGCGATGAAGCCGGTCATGATCTGCCGGTCCAGTTGCTCCTCCGGGCTCCAGGCCAGCATGGGCGGCTTCAGATGGGCCAGAGTGAGGACGGGGCAGGTCTCGGAGAGGCCGTACCCGGCGTAGACCTTGATGCCCAGTCTGGTCGCCTCCAGCGCCAGCCCCTTCGGCAGCCGCGCCCCGCCGATGACCACCTTCCAGTTGCTCAGGTCCAGCCCCCGCACCGCCGGAGAGGTGACGATCATCTGGAGGATGGTGGGGACGCAGTGGCTGAAGGTGACCTTCTCGGTCAGGAGCAGACGCATCAGCATCTCCGGCTCGTACCGGCCCGGGTAGACCTGCTTGACGCCGAAGAGGGTGGACATATAGGGGATGCCCCAGGCGTGGACGTGGAACATCGGCGTGAGGGGCATGTAGACGTCGTTCTTGCTCACGCCGCCGAAGTTGCCGAAGGCCGCCACCGCCAGACCGACGGCGAAGGTATGGAGGACCAGTTGCCGCTGGGTGAAGTAGACGCCCTTCGGCAGGCCCGTTGTGCCGGTGGTATAGGCCATCGTCGCCAGCGTGTTCTCGTCCATATCGGGCAGTTCGTCCAGCGGGGTAGCCGCGGAGAGCAACTCCTCGTACTCCGCGTCCGTCTTGATGTCCGGCTTCTCCTTCCGGTCCGTGAGGAGGATGGTCCTGCGGATGGAGGGGATACGGGGACGGACGCGCTCCACCAGGGGGTAGAAGTCCTCGTGGAAGATGAGGACCTCGTCCTCGGCGTGGGCCATCGTATAGGCGATATCTTCGGGGGCCAGACGGGGGTTGATGGTGTGGAGGACGGCGCCGATGCCGGGGATGGCGAAGTACATCTCCAGATAGCGGTGGCTGTCCCACTCAATGACCCCCACCCGGGTGCCCCGCTTCACGCCCAGGGACTGGAGGGCGCTGGCAAGCCGGAGCACCCGGTTGTACATGGCGGTGTAGGTGTAGCGGAACAGGTCGCGGTAGACGATCTCCTGATCGGGGGCCCAGGCGACGCCGTAGTTGAGGATGTGCTTCAGCAGCAACTGATAATTGTATGCGGGCATGGTGGACCTCCCCGGCCGGGGGAGGAAGGCGATGGCCCTGGACGCGCTGCGCCCCCCGCCCCCCCGCCACATCGGAGGAGATGGCGGGGGTGCGCGGGGTCAAGGCCTGGGCCCTCCTTCCCGACCTGATCCTGATAGACGGGGGAAAGGGGCAATTGAACGTCGCGCTGGAAGTCCTGGACGCCTTCGGGCTGCGGGACCGGGTCGCGGTCGCCGCGCCGGCGAAGGGAGAGGAGGCGCTCTTCGTGCCTGGACGGTCGGAGCCGGTCCGGCTGCCGATGGACTCGGCGGGGGTATTGCTCCCTCGGCGGGGGGGGGGCGGGGCCCCC
>DAOUBO010000380.1:0-3324 GCA_034432695.1 Anaerolineae bacterium
CTGAACAGCGAGGCCTATGAGAGCGTTATCGTTGAATACCGCAACATCACCATCACTGCCCTGCTTTCCTACAGGGCCCGTTTTACGGATGCCAGTGGTGGAATTGGCACTATCAACTTGGATTCCAAGTACTGCTACGTCCCGACAGATCTGGCGGTGGACAATCGCTATGAGTATGTCCGAGGGCCCCTCTACTACACTTTTGGCGAATACCGGGTTTGTCTGACTGGCCCCGACGACATCCGGCCCCTGGACCTCACCCCGCCCACCGTCACCGCCACCGACCCGGCGGCGGGCGCGACGGGCGTCAACCCCCACCGGCCCCTCCGCGCGACCTTCAGCGAGCCCGTCAGCCCCACCACCGTCTCCGGCGCGTCGTTCCGGCTGCAGGGCCCGTCCGGGCCGGTTTCCGGCACCGTCTCCTACGACCCGGCGACCTCCCAGGCCACCTTCCCCCCCGACGGGCCGCTGGCCCCCGGCGCCCTCCACACCGCCACCCTCACTGCGGACGTCCGCGACCGGGTGGGTAACCCCCTCGTCCCCTACACCTGGACCTTCACCACCGGCCCGCTGGACACCGTTGCGCCCACCGTCGTGGGCCGCCTCCCCGCGCCGGAGGCGACCGACGTCCCCCTGAGCGCGGACGTCGTCATCACCTTCAGCGAGGAACTCCGGCCCGAAACCGTCGCGGCGGCCCACTTCACCCTCACCGGCCCCTACGGCGCCGTCCCCTGGGAGAGCGTGGCCTACGACCCCGCCCTCTACCGGGTCACCCTCAACCCGCGCGGCCTGCTCCTCCCCACCGCCCGTTACACCCTCACCGTCGGCACGGGCCTGACCGACTGGGCCGGGAATCCCGTCGCGGAGGCGGACCGGACCTGGGCCTTCACCACCCAGCCCGAGCCGCCGATGCACGTCTACCACGGCGACCTGCACAACCACACCTCCTACTCCGACGGCTCCCTGACCCCCTACGACGCCTTCACCCGCGCCGTCGCCGCCGGGCTGGACTTCCTGGCCATCACCGACCACTCCTACGCCATAGACGATGCCGAATGGGCCGATACGCTGACCCAGGCGAACGCCTTCACTCAGAACGGCCTTTTCGTCGCCCTGCGGGGCTTTGAGTACACCCAGGGCGCCGAGGGCCACATCAACGTCTACAACACCGTCCGCCACGCCGTCCGCACCAACACTGGCTGCGCCTTCTGCGACTACACCCCCAACCTGGAGGCGGGCGTCACCGTGGAGGGCTTCTACCGCTGGCTGGCGATCACCGGCACCCAGGCCGTGGACGACGCGGGCGTGGTGATGCAGTTCAACCACCCCGGCTGGATCAACTTCAACGACTGGGCCTACCACCCCGAAGTGGAGAACCTGGCCGAACTGGAGGAGGTCGGCAACGGCTGGGGCGCCTCCTACGTCTTCTCCTGGGACGAGTGGATCCGCTCCCTGGACTACGGCTGGAAGGTCGGCGCGACGAACAACCCCGACAACCACACCGCCGAGTGGGGCACCATCACCGACCACCGGACCGGCGTGGTGATGCCGGCCCTGACCAAACGGGACCTGCTGGACGCGCTGCGGGCCCGCCGGACCTTCGCCACCGAGGATAAAAACGCCGCCCTCTACTTCAAGGCCAACGGCTACTGGATGGGGAGCGAGATCCCCAACACCGGCCAGATCCTCTTCCAGGTCCACGGCGAGGACCCCGACGGTGAACCGACGGTGCGGGCCGAACTGGTCACCGCGCAGGGCCGGGTGGTGACGTCCACCCAGCCCAACGCCGCGTCCTTTGACTGGACCTTTTCCCTGGACGTGGGGCCGGGCGTCCACTACTACTTCGTCTGGGCCGTCCAGGCCGACGGCGACCGCATCGTCGCCTCGCCGGTCTGGACCCTGGGCGACGAGGACCTGCGCATCACCGACCTGACCGTCCAGCCCGCCATCCCGACGGTCCACAACCCCAGCCTCTTCACGGCGCGGGTGACCAACCGGGGCCCCGAGACCCGTACCCTCACCGTCACCTTCACTGCCAGCGGCACGCCCATCGGCGAGGTCCCGGTCACCGTCCCGGCCTGCTTCCAGGGCCCGCGCCCGGACGCGTACGCGCAAGTCTCCTACCAGGCCCCGGCGCCGGCCCCCCTCCCCGTCACCGCCGCGCTGGTCGGCGCCCCGGCGGCCGACAACCCGGACGACAACGCCCGCTCCCTCGCGCTGACGGTGTCCGACGAGAAGGTGCCCCTCATCCTGATAGACGCCGGACACAACAACATCGGCGTGGACCCGCGCGGGAGCCGGGCCTTCGTGAACGACCTGGTCGCCCACGGCTACAACGTCCTCTTCAACCTGGACGAACTGACCGCGACCGACCTGAACACCGAGGTGGTCAAACTCCTCATCCTCAACGCCTACGGCCCGAACCCGTTGACCGACGCCGAGATCGGGGCCGTCGCCGACTTCGTCGCCGCCGGGGGCAGCCTCTGGCTGAACGGCATGTCCGACTACACCGGCAAGGTCTGGTGGGCCTACAGCGTCGCCGACCGGATGAACGGACTGCTCTCGGCCATTGAGTCCCGCACGGGCCTGACCATCCCCGTCCGCTTCAACGACGACGAGGTCCTGGACGGGAACGACAACAACGGCTACCCGTGGGGGGTGCTCTGGCATGTCTTCCCGGTCAGCCCGACGACGGGCGTCGGGATGAACGTCCTGCGGATCCAGTCCTGGTCGGTGGCCTCGCTGGTGGACCGGAACCGGCAGGCGCTGACGGCGGAGGACCTGGGCGGGAACGGGCACCTCTTCGTCGTGGGCGACCTGGATAGCGGCAGCGGGACCTACGGCTACCCCAACCGGACCAGCAACACCGACGCCGACGGCGAGGGCGACGCGTACATCTACGGGCCGACCGAGGTGGTCCCGGCCGCGGCGGGCTACGACCTCCCCGGCCCGGCGGGCCGCCTCTTCTTCTACGGCGACTCCAACGACCCCTTCAACATCTTCGCCTACGGCGCGGGGGACGGGAAGCAGAACGAACTCTTCAACCTGGAGACGGTGATGTGGCTCCTGGGCGAGCCGTTGCAGAAGAAGACGGTCGCCGGGGCCCGCTACGACCCCGAAGGGGACGACTCGCCGCTCTACCTGCACAAACTGGTCTGGGTGGAGGGGTTCGTCACCGCCTCCTACGGGGAGTTCTTTGACGTCCTCTACGTCCAGGACGAGACGGGCGGCATCACCGTCTTCGCGCCGGCGGGGGCGGGGGCCGGGGCGGGGGGGGGGGTGCGCCAAGCCCCGAGGGGGCTGAGGGAGACTGGAGGCCCCGCT
>DAOUBO010000381.1:0-1795 GCA_034432695.1 Anaerolineae bacterium
AAGGAGGCAACATGAACGGCTACATGGGCAAACTTTTGCGCGTGGACCTCTCCGAGGGCCGAATCTGGGAGGAGCCGCTGAACGAGGAGTACGCCCGGCTCTTCGTCGGCGGGAGCGGCCTGGCGGCCCGCTACCTGCTGGACATGGTCGGCCCGGAGACGGACCCCCTCGGCCCGGAGAACCCCCTCATTTTCATGACCGGCCCGCTGGTGGGCACCGCCATGCCCTCGGCGGGACGGCTGAGCGTCTGCGCGCTCTCCCCCCTCACCCGTATCTGGGGGGAATCCAACACCGGCGGCTTTGTGGGGCCGGAACTCCGCTTCGCCGGATACGACGGCATCATCATCACCGGACGGGCCGACCGCCCCGTCTGGCTCTCCGTCGTGGAGGGCCAGGCCCGCCTGCACGACGCGGCCGACCTCTGGGGCCTGGATGCCTACGCCACCCAGGAGCGGGTCCGGGAACTCCTGGGTGAACCGAAGGCACGCGTCCTCTGCATCGGCCCTGCCGGGGAGCGACAGGTGAGGATGGCCGCGGTGATGAACGACCACGGCCGCGCCGCCGGGCGGACCGGCATGGGCGCCGTGATGGGCGCCAGGAACCTCAAGGCCGTCGCCCTGCGGGGCACCGCCTCCGTCCCCCTGGCCGACCCGGAAGGGTTCAAAGACGTCGTCCGGGAGATCAACGCCGGCCTCTCCGAGGATATGGCCGCCGAGGCCCTCCGGCTGGCGGGGACGGCGGGATATGTGGACATGGCCCTGATGTTCGGCGCCCTCCCCATCCGCAACTGGCGGCTGGGGGAATGGGAGGAAGCGGGCAACCTCTCCGGCGTCCTCCTGACCGACGGGTACCTGAACCGCCCGATGGCCTGCTACCGCTGCCCCATCGCCTGTGGCCGGGAGACCCGCGCCCCCCGCTACGGCCTGGAGAAAGTGGACGGCCCCGAATACGAGACCATCGGCGCGCTGGGGACAATGGTCATGGTTGCCGACCTGGAGGCTGTCATCTACGCCGGGCACCTCTGCAACGTCTATGGACTGGACACCATCAGCACTGGCAGCACCATTGCCCTGGCCTGCGAACTCTTTGAGGAGGGCATCCTCACCCCCGCCGACACCGGCGGCCTGGAACTGCGCTTCGGCGACGCGGAGACCGTCCACCGGCTCATCTCCATGATCGCCCGCCGCGAGGGCTTTGGGGACGTCCTGGCGGAGGGGAGCGCGGCGCTGGCGGAGCGGTACGGCGTGCCGGAGCGGGCCATCGTCGTCAACCGGCTGGAGGTGCCGATGCACGACCCGCGCGCCTTCGTGGGCATGGCCGTCACCTACGCCCTCTCCCCGCGCGGCGCCTGCCATATGGAGGGAGATATGTACGGCGTGGATACCGGGCAGGGCCCGGCGGTGGAACTGGGCATCCTCCCCGGCGACCGCTTTGAGATGACCGAGGAGAAAGGGCGCATCGCGGCCCGCAACCAGGCCTGGCGCAACCTCTACAACGCGATGATCCTCTGCCAGTTCCAGAACCCGGGGGTGGAGCGGATCCGGGCCGCGCTGAGCGCGGCCACCGGCTGGGACCTGGCCCCGGAGGACCTGCTGGAGGCCGGGAAGCGCATCGTCACCCTGAAGCGGGTGCTGAACATGCGCCGGGGGCTGACCCGCTCCGACGACCGGCTCCCCGCGCCGCTGCTGGAGCCCCTGGAGTCGGGCGGGGCGGCGGGCGTGGTGCCCGACCTGGAGACCCTGCTGGCGGGCGCCTATGCCGAATACGGCTGGGACCCGCAGACCGGCGCGCCGAC
>DAOUBO010000382.1:0-2786 GCA_034432695.1 Anaerolineae bacterium
CCGCCAGCCCCTGATAGGGGTGGAAGCGGTCGTCGGCCATGGAGGAGACGGGGATGGTCGCCCAGTAGGCGTACTCCTTGATCAGTTCCCACCCCTCGCCGTAGCGGGAGACCTTGTCCTCCAGGATGCGGATGCCGATCCCTGCAGCGTAGCGGGACATCACCTTCGCGGCGTCCTCAATGGTCTCCCCCGCGGTGGCCGCCGTCTTGAGGCGCATTGTCTCCGGGGTCAGGTACTGGGCATGGCCTCCCAGTTCCGTCGCCGCGCACTCAAAGGACTGGCGGGTACGGACAGAGGGGTTGTAGAAGAACATGAAGAACGTCCGGCCCTCCAGCACCTTCATCCAGCGAGGATTGAAGCGGTCCCGCTTCATCTTCGTGGCCAGTTCCAGAGCCGTCATCAGTTCGTCAAAGGACCAGTCCTGAGTCGTCAGAAGGTCGCGTCCGTACAGGTCCATCGTTCACCTCCGGTGGGGTTGGAGGGCAGCGGCCCGCAGGGCCGCCGCCCCCTGTCTTCTCCTACCGCATCACCAGGGCCATCACGGCCTTCTGGACGTGGAGCCGGTTTTCGGCCTCGTCAAAGACGACGGAGCGCCAGCCGGCTTTGGGGTTGGTGTTGTCAATGACGGAGTCCTCCACCTCCCAGCCCCGGTCGGCGGGCAGACAGTGCATGTAGATGGCCTCGGGGTCGGCGAGGGCCATGTACTCCGGCGTCGCTTTCCAGTCCTTGTAGCGGTCAAAGATCTCCTGGGCCAGTTTGGCATCGCCGACGCCGACAGGGGGCTTGAACATCTGGACCGGCGCCCATGCCTTGGGGTAGACGACGTGTGCGCCCTTCGCGGCCTCCTCAAAGTCGTGGACGACGCGGAAGGAGGAGCCGTTCTGCCGGGCGAACTCTTCGCAGGCCCTGATGACCTCGGGGTCCAGTTCCATCTCCGGTGGGTGGGCCAGCGTCACGTCCATGCCCATCTTCGTCGCGGCGATGATGGCGCTCTGGGGGACGGCGCGCGGCTTGTGGACGCTGGGGGAGTAGGCCCAGGACATGGTGAAGCGGACGCCCTTGAAGGTGCCGAACTTCTCGTAGACGGTGAGGATGTCGGCCAGGGCCTGGAAGGGGTGATACTTGTCGTCCTCCATGTTGAGGACCGGGATGTCGGCCCAGTAGGCGAAGTTGCGGATCATCTCGTTGGCCGCGCCGTAGACCCAGTCCACCGGGTTGCCGTAGCACCGGATGGCGATGGCGTTGCCCATACGGGAGAGGACCCGGGCCACGTCGGAGACCCGCTCGGTGGAGTAGGCGACCTCTTTGCCGGGGAGGGCGGGGGTGTAAATCTGCCCCGGCGCCAGTTCTATAGCCTGGCCGCCCAGTTGGGCGATCCCCGAAGCGAAGGAACTGCGGGTGCGGAGGGACTGGTTGTAGAAAATCATATAGAGGATTTTGCCCCGGAGGAGATGGTCGTGGGGCTCGCCCATCGCGTAGCGCCGCTTCAGGTCCAGCGCGATGTCCAGGATGGTCTCAATCTCCTCTTTGCTCCAGTCCAGGAGCGTGATGAAGTCACGGCCGCGGAATGCTTCGGTTTTCATTGGTATGCCTCCTTCTCACATTTGCGTTTCACGCCGGATTATTTCCTGACCACGTAGAAGCGGAACCGCTCGGGGACGAAGTAGTTGCGGGAGAAGTCCACCGGGAGGCCGCCGGCGTCAAAGAGGGTTTCCTCCAGGAGCAGCAGGGCGTCGCCGGAACGGACCTGAAGGCGGCGGGCGAGAGGGCGGGGCGCGGAGAGGGCCCGGATCTCCGCCCGCGCCTCCTGGACGTGGAGGGAGGGATGCTGGCGCAGGAGGTCCAGAACGGAGCCGGTGAAGCGGTTGTTCAGGTCTTCGGGGGAAAGCCAGCGGGTGGGGACAAAGTCTTCCAGGTAGGCCACGGGCTCGCTGTTGACCAGGATGGTCCGGGCGACGCGGGTCAGTGGAGTCCCTTTTTCCACCCGGAGGCGTTCCGCCAGGGGGCGATCGGCCTCCACGATTTCCACAGCGATATCCATCGGGACGGCTTCCATCCCCATCCGGGCGGCGAGGGCGAGGATGCTTTCCAGGCGTTCCAGGCCGCTCTCCAACCGTCGCTCCGGCGCGACGAAGGTGCCCAGCCCCTGACGGCGGACAATCCGGCCTTCTTCTTCCAGAAGCCGAAGGGCCTCCCGGAGGGTGGCGCGGGAGATACCCAGTTGGGCGGCCAGTTGGGGCTCGGAAGGGAGCCGGTCGCCGGGACGCCAGTGTCCTTCCCTCAGAAGGGAGAACAACCGGTCATACGCCTGGGCGGAGAGAGAACGCCGGTCGGGCCGCAAGATGTACACCACAGGTTCCGCTCTTGTGGTCAGATGTCTGACAACTGCGATTATACTTCAGGACCGGTGAATTGTCAAGCCCGCCCGGGGGGCAAAAGGCCGCCAGAAGGCGTAGCGCACGATCTGGCTACCGGACACTTTCCATGCGCAAGGGCTTCTCCGCGACAGCTCTGGCAAGATAACTCTTGCCCCGCCGTGCAGCGGCCTTTGGACCTCCGCCGAGGCCTTTCCCAGAGAAAGTATCAGGTAGCCAGATCCGCGTCCAAAACGAAGAACGAACCACCCTGCCGCCCGCTTGCCAAATTCCCCGATGGGGGTATAACTGAACTTTAGACAAACCGAAAGGGCGAGGGGAAACGCCTTACTCGTGCTCCATATGTGGGCTTTATCCATTTGCCGATGCCCATACATATGGGTGGCCCGTGGGCCGAAATGAAATTTCGGC
>DAOUBO010000383.1:0-18661 GCA_034432695.1 Anaerolineae bacterium
ATTGCCAATCCGACGGGTCGGATTGCCAATCCGACGGGTCGGATTGCCAATCCGCGGTCGGATTGCCAATCCGCGGTCGGATTGCCAATCCGACCTACTCCCCCCGTTTCGGGGGAGAGGGGGGCAAGGGGGTTGAGAGAATCAAAGTGTGCCCGCCGAGGGAGGAGGTAGGCAGTTACGATTGTTCCGAGATCCACCAGCGCCGGGGCCGGTTCCGGGAAAGGCGAGGGCGGAAGAGAGGGTGAGCCCCGATCAGAACGACCGGAGGGTCGCAGTGGTAGAGGAGGCAGGAGTCGGAATCCCGAAAAGGCGAAGGGCGTTCTCCAGCGCGGCGTGGGCGACCTCTTCCGCCGGGACTCCCCGCGCCCGCGCGATGGCCTCCACCACGTATCGGACATAGGCCGGCTCGTTTCGCTTCCCGCGGTGGGGCTCGGGAGTCAGGTATGGGCAGTCGGTCTCCGTCAGCAGGCGGTCCAGGGGAACCCGCGCGGCGACCTCCCGCAGGCGGTGGGCGCTGGCGAAGGTAACGGGGCCGGAGATGCCAACGGAAAGCCCCAGAGCCAGGACCTCCTCCAGCCATCCTGGGCCGCCGGAGTAGGAGTGGACGACGCCCGTCCCCTTCCAGCCGCGCAGGATGGAGAGCAGGTCGTCCATCGCGTCCCGACAGTGGAGGATGACGGGCAACTCCAGGTCTGCGGCGAGCGCCAGTTGTTCGGCAAAGGCCTCCCGCTGACGGGGGCGCGGGGAGAGGTCCCGGTAGTAGTCCAGGCCGATCTCGCCGACAGCGACGACTTTGGGGTGCTGGGCCAGCGCGCGCAGTTCCGCCAGCGCGTCCGGCGAGAGGGTTCTGGCGTCGTGGGGATGGACCCCGACAGCGGCGTAGATGAAATCGTAGCGCTCGGCCAGTTCCACCGAGGCCCGGCTGGACTCCAGGTCCGCGCCGACGTTGATCAGCAGAACGATACCAGCCTCGCAGGCCCGGGCGATGGTCTCCGCCCGGTCCCCGTCGTAGGGCGGGAAATCCAGGTGGGCGTGAGTGTCTACCAGGTACATGGCTTCCTGGGACAAATGTGCCCAAGTGGGCCACAGAGTCCTTCGTGGCTGATTTTGGGGGGCGGCTTCCGGCCCATCGGCGTTTATCTCACCGACACGTCAATCAGCCAGGGGAACCACCCCTGCGCATCAAAGCGCAGCCCCTGGACCCGGTTGTTCACCCCATTCAGGTTGACATAGTCCCGAATGGGGATAGCCAGTGCGTTCTCCATCACCCGGGTCTGGACCTGAGCGTAGAGTTCGGCCCGCCGGTCCCGGTCGGAGACCCGGGCCGCCTCCTCCAGCCACTCGTCCATCTCCGGGTCGTTGACTTTGGACCAGTTGAAGTTGGACCCGGAGGCGAAGAAGCGGCGCAGGATATCCGGGTCACTGCTGAAAAGAGCGAAGGGCATCGCGTGGTGCTGGCCCTCCTGGGCGATTTTCAGCGCCTCGGAGTAACTGACCTGCTGGAGGCTGGCCCGAACGCCCAGCCGGGCCCACTGGTCGGCCATCAGTTCGCCGATCTGCGGCACGTATCCCCAGCCCATCAGGTAGACGTCCAGGGCCAGCGGCCGCCCATCCTTATCCCGGACACCGTCCCCATCGGTATCCTTCCACCCGGCCTCCTCCAGGAGCGCAGCCGCCTGGTCGGGGTTGTAGGGGTAGAACTCGCAGACCATGGGGTTGTAGCCAAAGGTGATCGCCGCCAGCGGCCCGCAGGCTACCGGGGAGGTGTCCCGGAAGATGGCGGCGACGATGGCCTTCCGGTCGGTGCCGAAGAGGAGGGCCTGACGGACCTTCAGGTCGTCCAGCGGTGGGCGGGCCGTGTTCAGGAAGAACATCAGCGAAACCCCAGGGATGGCCACCGCCTCAATCCGGAAGTCCGGGCTCTCCCGGAGGCGAACGGCGTCCTGGGGAGGGATTTCGCCCATCACGTCCGCCTCTCCCGACTCCAGCGCCGGGGAGCGGGTCGCGGGATCAGTGAAGAAGCGGAACTCTATCTCCTCCAGTTGCGCCCTCCTGTGCTGGTAGACGGGCGGCCCCCAGGCGTAGTCGGGGTTGCGCCGGAGGAGCAGACGGGCTCCCGGCTGGTATTCCACGAAGACAAAGGGTCCGGTGCCCACCTGATGCAACTGGTACTCCTGGCCCCACTTCTGGACCGCCGTCGGGGAGGCCATCCCCAGATAGACCTGGCTGAGGGAGTCCATCAGCGGCGCGAAGGGCTCCTTCAGGACGATGCGGACGGTGTACTCGTCCACCACCTCCGTCCGGTCGTAGGGCCCCAGCATGAAGCGGGCCTTCTGGGAGGCCAGGTCGGGGTTGGTGATGCGCTCCAGGTTGAAGCGGACCGCCTCCGCGTTGAAGGGCGTTCCGTCGTGGAACTTCACCCCCTTCTTGAGGTAGAAGGTGTAGACGAGGCCGTCCGGGGAGACCTCCCACTTCTCGGCCAGGCCGGACACATAGTCCCCCGTTGCCGGATCCTTGTAGACCAGCGTGTCGTAGACGGAGGTGAGGGGGATGCCCAGTTCCGACGAAGCGTGGATGTGGGGGTCAATGCCGGACGGGGCCAGCGTGAGGCCGTAGACGATACGGCCGCCGGGCCCCCGGGGGCGAGCCTGCCGTTGCCAGTGCTGCCGCCAGAAGCAGAGAGACGAGAATCAGGGTGCGACGCATGGGTTTCCCTCCCGTTCAGGGTTAGGATACTGACCGGAAGCCGCCCCGTTGGCGGGGATTATACCACAGGGGATAGAATTTGCCAGCGCATCCTGGCTGCGCTATAATTTGTCCTGTATAGGGGCAGAAGGCACGGGGTGCCGGCCGCCCCCGTTTTCCCCACAAGAGCCGGAGGAGGATCGTGCGCGCGCTCATTACCGGAGCCGGGGGATTCGTCGGACGTCATCTCTGCGAGTACCTCCTGGCCCAGACCGACTGGGAACTCCTGGGGACGCTCTATCCGGAGCCGGTGGAGAACCCCCGGCCCCGGTTGTGCCTTTCTCTGGTCCACCTGGACCTGCGGGATGCCGGGCGGGTGGGTGAACTGATCGGGGACTTTCGGCCGGATGTGGTGTTCCACCTGGCGGCCCAGTCCTTCGTCCCCTCCTCCTTCGCCGACCCCTGGGAGACGCTGGAGAACAACCTGCGGGCCCAGTTGAACGTGCTGGAGGGGGTCCGGCGGGCCGGGCTCGGCTCGCGGGTGATCGTCATCGGCTCCAACGAGGAGTACGGCTGGCCCCGCCCGGAGGACCTCCCCCTCACGGAGGAGAGCCCCCTGCGCCCGGTCAACCCCTACGCGGTCAGCAAGGTGGGGCAGGACATGCTGGGGCTGCAGTACCACCTGGCCTACGGGATGAACGTGGTGCGGCTGCGGCCCTTCAACCACACCGGGCCGGGGCAGTCCCCCCGCTTCGTCGTCCCGGCCTTCGCCCGCCAGATCGCCCGCATTGAGGCCGGGCTCCAGGAGCCGGTGGTGCGGGTGGGGAACCTGGACGTGGCCCGGGACTTCACCGATGTCCGGGACATCGTCCGGGCCTACTACCTGGCCGCGACGGCGGCCGAGGCGGGAGAGGTCTACAACCTGGCCTCCGGCGTCCCCCGATCCATCCGCTGGATCCTGGAGACACTCCTTTCGTTCACCGACGCGGAGGTCCGGGTGGAAGTGGACCCGGCTCTCCACCGCCCCGCCGACGTGCCCGTCATCTACGGGAGCGCGGAGAAGTTCCGCCGCCGAACCGGCTGGGAGCCGCAGATCCCCTTTGAGCAGACGTTGAAGGAGACGCTGGAGTACTGGCGCGGCCAGATGCAGGAGGGCTGATGATCACACTGGTGGAAGCAAAGGGGTACAAGTGCCTGCGGTATGTCCGGCAACCCCTGGAGCGGTTTCACGTTCTGGTGGGGCCTAATGCCAGCGGGAAAACAACCTTCCTGGACGTCATCGCCTTCCTGGGCGATCTGCTCCGTGAGGGGCCGCAAAAGGCCGTGGAGAAGCGTTCCCGCTCCCTCCGGGAACTGGTCTGGATGGGGGAAGGGGACGCCTTTGAACTGGCGGTGGAGATGGCGCCGCCGGAAAGCCTCCTGCGGGAGCGGGGGCTGGAATACCGCCGCTGCCGGTACGAAGTCCGCGTGGGCGTTCACCCGCATGGCGGTGGAATCCAGTTGCTGGGGGAGAACTTCTGGCTGCTCAAGGCTCCCACGCCGGATACCCAAAAACCGGCGCAGCGCGCGCTGTTCCCGACGGAACAGGAGCCGGCCGGTCTGGTGGTTCGCCCTCCCCGAAAGCGGACTCCTCCCGGCTGGCGGAAGGTCGTCTCCCTGAGGGAAGAGGGACAGGCCTATTTCCGCTCCGAGACGACGGACTGGAACTTCCCGCTTCGCCCCGGATGGGAGCGCGCGGCGCTCACGATGGTGCCCGATGAGAGGGAGCGGTTCCCGGTTTCCACCTGGGCCCGGTCGGCGTTAACCCAGGGAGTCCAGGTGCTCGTCCTCAACAGCCTGCTGATGCGCTGGCCGTGTCGTCCGGATGCGCCGGAGGCCTTCCAGCCCGATGGTTCCAACCTTCCTCTGGCCGTCCGTCGTCTCCGGCAGCACCAGCCAGACCGGTTCCGGCTATGGCTGCGCCACATCCAGACCATCCTCCCGGACGTCCGGGAGATTGAGGTCCGGGAACGGGAGGAAGACCGCTATCTGTATCTGGTCGTGCAGTCGGGCGAGGCGCGAATTCCTTCGTGGTTGCTTTCCGATGGAACACTGCGGCTCCTGGCGCTCACGCTTCTGGCCTATCTGCCTTCGGAAAACGCCATCTATCTGATTGAGGAGCCGGAAAACGGAATTCACCCCCGGGCCATAGAGGGGGTCTTCCAGTCCCTCTCCTCGGTATACGAGGGCCAGGTCATGCTGGCGACCCATTCCGCCCTCCTGGTCGGGCTGGCAAAACCGGAACAGATCCTCTGCTTTGCCCGCACCGAACGCCAGGCAACAGACATCGTGCGGGGAGATGAACACCCGGCGCTGCGGGAGTGGAAAGGAGAGGTCAACCTCAGCGAACTCTACGCGGCGGGAGTGCTGGGATGAAAGACCTGATCATCCTGGTGGCTGACCATAACGCCGAACACGCTCTCCTGGGCCTGCTTCGGCGTCCCGACGCCCTCGGCATCCGGGAGGTTCAGTTTGACATCCGGGTTCATCCCCAGCGCGACCCCGGCGTGTACCGGCGCGCGCCCGAATTCCTGCGCCCCTTCATCCGGCAGTATCGGTATGCCCTGGTTCTTCTGGACAGGGAAGGAAGTGGCGCAGAGCGGGCAGGGGCGGAACGAATGCGCAGCGCGGTTCAGGAACGCCTGGAACGGAACGGGTGGGGAGGCCGCTGTCAGGTGATCGTGCTGAACCCCGAACTGGAAGCCTGGGTGTGGGTGGACGACCCCGCCGTTGCGAAAGCCCTGCAGATATCCCTGCAGGACCTGCGGAACCTGCTTCGGGAGGGCAAACCGCCGCGTCCAAAGGAGACGCTGGAAAACCTTCTGGAAGAACGGAGAATCCCTCGTTCCTCCTCGCTGTACGAGGACCTGGCCTCGCAGGTGGACTTCCGGAAGTGCGCTGATCCCGCCTTTCACCTGCTCTGGGAAACCCTGCAGCGCTGGTTTGGTTGACAAACTTCCAGAATCCCTGAACGGAGGATCCAATGCCCCGAGCCTTAATCACCGGTATCACCGGACAGGATGGTTCATACCTGGCGGAGTTCCTGCTGGAGAAAGGGTATGAGGTCATCGGCATGGTGCGCCGCACCAGCACGGTCAACTTCTCCCGCATCCAGCACATCCAGGACAAAATCACCCTGGTCTCCGGAGACCTGCTGGACCAGGGCTCCCTCATCTCCATCCTGCGGGAGTACGAGCCGGACGAGGTCTACAACCTGGCCGCCCAGTCCTTCGTCCCCACCTCCTGGGAGCAGCCGGTCTTCACCGGCGAGGTCACCGCGCTGGGCGTGACCCGGATGCTGGAGGCCATTCGGACGGTGAACCCCCGGATCCGCTTCTACCAGGCCTCCAGCAGCGAGATGTTCGGCAAGGTCCGGGAAGTCCCCCAGAACGAGAAAACCCCCTTCTATCCCCGCAGCCCCTACGGGGTGGCGAAGGTCTACGGCCACTGGATCACGGTCAATTATCGGGAGTCGTTTGGCATCTACGCCGTCTCCGGCATCCTGTTCAACCACGAATGCGTGACCGGCGAGACGCCGGTCATTATCCGGCGCGACGGCCTGATAGACATCGTGCCCATAGAGGATGTAGTGCCCCATCGGACCGAACCCCATACGGCCACCCGATTTACCACCGAGGTGGACCCCGAAGACCCGCTGGAGGTATGGGATGCGGGCGGGTGGACCCCGGTGACCTGTATGACGGCCACGTGGAACGGCTTTGAGCGCAAGCCGAACAAGGAGGTGTACCACGTGGCGGCCCGGGGAGCCGTTTACCACACCACCGCCGACCATCTGGTGTTTGTGGACGAGAGCGGTCAGCCCACCTCCCGGCGGACAGAGGAGGTCCGTCCGGGAGACCACCTGGCCCTGATAGAACTTCCTCCCCCCACCAATGTGGTTCAGATGACCGAGGCGGAGGCATGGCTCCTGGGCGTTATTGTAGCCGACGGATACATTAGCGAGGAAGGGAAAATCCAGATCACTAACCAGGACGTTCAGTTTTTGGAACAGGTCGCCGAGGTGGCCCGACAGGTCATCGGATGTCGGAGCCGGTTCTCCGTACAGCCCAGCGGATTTGAGGGAGGGGAACCGGTGTGCCAGTTGTACCTGCCCGGAGCCAATGAGTATGGTCGCTACATCCGAAATACTATCTACACCCGTTCGGGGTACAAACGAATCCCCCAGCGAGTCCTGAATGCCGGACCGGAGGCCCGGCTGGCCTTCCTGCGGGGGTACAATGCGGGGGACGGCCTCCAGCGGGCCCCTGTCCGATATGAGTTTAAGGGCTTCAAAACCGCCTCTGCCCCCCTGGCGGCTGGATTGTACTGGCTGGCCCAGGTGACCCTGAACCAGCGGGCCATTATCTGTGTGGAGGAGCGGGACGGCCGCCTGTATTATCAGGTCAACCTGAACTCGCCTAACGTTCGGGGGCAAAAAGGACAGCACCTGCGGCGTCCGCTATCTGAGGTGGTCAGGGTCGCGCCCGTTCCCTACAGGGGCTGGCTGTTTGACCTGGCTACCCAATCCGGTACCTTCCACGCCGGGGTCGGACAGGGATGGATTCACAACTCGCCCCGTCGTGGCCTGGAGTTCGTCACCCGGAAGGTCTCCTACGGCGTGGCGAAGATCAAACTGGGGCTGGCGAAGGAACTCCGGCTGGGGAACCTGGACGCCCGCCGGGACTGGGGCTTCGCCGGGGACTACGTCCGCGCGATGTGGCTGATGCTCCAGCAACCTGAACCCGACGACTATGTCGTCGGCACCGGCGAGACCCACTCCGTCCGGGAACTCTGCGAGGTAGCCTTCTCCTACGTGGGCCTGGATTGGCGGGACTACGTGGTGCAGGACCCCCGCTATATGCGCCCGGCGGAGGTGGACCTTCTGGTGGCTGACCCCTCCAAGGCCCGGCGGGTCCTGGGCTGGGAGCCCACCGTCTCCTTTGAGGAACTGGTCCGGATGATGGTGGACGCCGACCTGAAGTTGCTCCAGGAAGAGATGGAGCGCGGCCTTATCCGACCTGATCCGGAACCGGACGCGAGGATGGGACGCGGATGAACGCGGCACACACGGATTTTTCGCCATTTTGAGGTCGGCTTTACCGCCGAGACGCGGAGTGCGCAGAGATTAAGTTAAAATTTAAAACCTATGCGCTCTTGGCGCCTCTGCGGTGAGTTTTTGCAGTGAAGCCAGTACTCATAGCGGAAGGTAGAGCGCTCATCTGCGATATCCTGCGGGAGGGACCAGATGGAGATCCGCTACATTCCGGTAGAGGTGATAGAATCCTTTATGCAACGGGTTTTTGAGGGACTGGGGGTCCCGCCGGAGGACGCCCGCATCGTCGCCGACGTCCTCATCGCCGCCGACCTGCGGGGGATTGAGTCCCACGGCGTCGGCCGTCTCAAGTACTACTACGACCGCATCCGGGCAGGCGTCCAGTCCCCCAGAACCGAGATGGAGATCGTCCGGGAGACGGAGACGACGGCCGTGGTGGACGGCCACCACGGCATGGGGCATGTGGTCGCCTACCGCTCCATGCGGATGGCGATGGATAAAGCCCGGCAGTACGGCCTGGGCGCCGTCGCCGTGCGCAATTCCACCCACTTCGGCATCGCCGGGTACTACGCGCTGATGGCGGCGGACGAGGGAATGATGGGCTTCGTGGTGACCAACGCCCGTCCGGCCATCGCGCCGACCTTCGGGACAGAGCCTATGCTGGGGACCAACCCCATCGCCTTTGCCGCGCCCAGTGATATGCCCTTCCCCTTTTGCTTTGACGCGGCGACGTCCATCACCCAGCGGGGCAAGATAGAGGTGCTGGCACGCGCCGAAAAGCCGGTGCCGGAGGGGTTGCTGATAGACCCGGAGGGCCGCCCTCTCACCGATCCGGTCCGTATCCTGCGGGACCTGGATAAGGGGACGGCAGCCTTCCTCCCCCTGGGCGGAGCCGGAGAGGAACTGGGGGGTCACAAAGGCTACGGCCTGGCGACGATGGTGGAGATTCTCTCCGCTGCGCTCTCGGGCGGCGCGTTCCTGAAAGACCTGCTGGGATACGCCCCCGACGGCTCCCGTCGGCCGTATATGCTGGGCCACTTCTTCCTGGCGATAGACATTGAGCACTTCGTCCCGCTGGACGTGGCCCGGCGTATCGTCGGGCAGATTATGCGGGACCTGCAGAACTCCCGGAAGGCGCCGGGATGCGACCGGATCTACGTCGCGGGGGAGAAGGAGTATGAGGCCGAACGGCGGGTCCGGGCCCAGGGCATCCCCGTCAACCCCAACCTCCTGCGGGAACTGCAAATTATGCGGGACGAACTGGGGATCCCGGGCTATGAGGCATACTTTTGATTGAAACTCCTCGGAGGGGAACAATGGCTGGGATCAACTGGATAGATGTCGCGAACCTGCTGGGCCTGCAGTACTTTCGTCATCGCGGGCCCTTTGATCAGCAGGGATTCGTCACCGGCGACCTGGAAGGGCAACTGGTTACCATCGGCCCGGCCAGAACGCGAAACAGCAACGCCGTAGGCATCCTCGTCCAATCACCACCGATCACCGATGCCTCTGCGTTGCGAGACGCCCTGGAAACCGACCTGACGGTTCTGCAAGCCCTGGGCAAGGAAGGTCGGGGACGGGCCCGCCTGGGAGCCATGCTCCATATTGGTCGGGAGAACGTTGCTCTCGTATGGCCCATCGGGCTGCGCTCTCCGTCGGCGGAAAAGATTGCGACGTTGGCCCGCGCAATAGCCGCTGTGGTCAGGCGAACCGTGGGGGAACGGGGCCGGAGTTGCCAACGTTGTGGTCAGCCCGACGCGCCGATTATGCTGGTGAACAACACTCCGCTCCATCTTTGCAACAACTGCGCCGAAACCCTGCGGTTTGTAGGGAGCGAGGCCGAGCGGGCGTATGCCCAAAAGTCTCCCAACCTGCTCCTGGGTTTGCTCTTTGGGGCTGGCGCGGGGTTGGTCAGCGCGGTGGCCTGGGCTATTGTGGCTCTGGCGACCGAGAGAATCTTTATGCTACTGGCCATCCTGATCGGCCTCTTCGTGGCCTGGGCCATTCATCGGGGGATGGGAAAGTTCCCCCGGTTCGGCCAGGCCGCCGCTGTCCTCATTACCCTGGGAAGCGTCCTGGCCGGTGAGATGCTATACGTTGCGTTGCTTCTGGTCCGGGAAGGTGTTGATTTCCTGAGCGCCGCTCTAACCGTCCTGATGAACCTGGACGTTCTCTTCAGGGAATCGGACGTTTGGGCCTCCCTGTTCTTTGGGCTGGTGGGGGCTCTCTACATCCTTTTCCGTTACCGCCGGCCGCGTGTGGGCATTTCGGTGGAGCCGCTGGAGCCGGCCCCGCCCGTCCTGTAGCCATCCCGTGCCCTGCGCCGAGGGCCACGGCCCGAGCCCCACGGGGCGAGGCCCTTCGGCCCCGAGGCCCTCAGGCCGAGGGGGCTTCCTCGCTCCGTGGGGCTCGCCCGAGGCGAGGGGAGGGGGCAGGGGGGTGGGGTGAGGGCACAATCTGACAGGCACGCCTCGTGGACAAGGGCCAGGGGTCTATCCCCACCCAAAAACCTACACTTGTGAGGGGGGCAGGGGGTGGGGTGAGGGCGACAACGTCAATCACCCCAACTGCGCACAGGAGGAAAGGCGAAGATGACCTCTTTGCAGGAGACCATTGCCCGCATCGGGCCTCTCTCCACGGCCGCTATGGAGGCAGCCCGGGTCCGACAGGACCAGTTGACCAAGCCCCAGGGAAGTCTGGGGCGGCTGGAGGACCTCTCAGTCCAGGTTGCCGGGATCACCGGCAATCCCCGGCCCGTCATCCGGCACAAAGCCGTCATTGTTGTGGCGGGCGACCACGGCGTCGCGGCGGAGGGGGTGAGCGCGTATCCCCAGGAGGTTACCGCCCAGATGGTCTACAACTTTCTGCGGGGCGGGGCGGCCATCAACGTCCTCGCCCGCCACGCTGGCGCGCGGGTCGTCGTCGTGGACGCGGGGGTCGCTGCCGATCTGGAGCCTCACCCCGCGCTGAAAATCCGCAAAATTGGGTACGGAACCGGCAACATCGCCCGCGGTCCGGCGATGACCCGGGAGCAGGCCGTGCGGGCTCTGGAGACGGGCATCGCACTGGTGGAGGAGGAACGGGCGCAGGGGCTGGACATCGTTGCGCCGGGGGATATGGGGATTGCCAACACCACCCCGGCCGCGGCCATCGCGTCGGCTGTCACCGGGCTTCCCCCGGCGGAGATAACCGGACGGGGCACCGGCCTGGACGACGCGGGCCTGGCCCGCAAAATCGCCGTCGTGGAGCAGGCGCTCCGGGTCAACAAGCCGGACCCGAAGGACGGCGTGGACCTGCTGGCGAAGGTCGGGGGGTTTGAGATCGGCGTCATCGCGGGGGTCATCCTGGGCGCGGCCGCCCACCGGATCCCTGTCGTTCTGGACGGCTTTATCTGCACCGCGGGAGCGCTGGTCGCCGCGGCCGTTGCCCCCGCCGTCTCGGCCTACTGTATCGCCGGACACAACTCCGTGGAGCGGGGCCACCGGGCGATGCTGGACCACCTCGGCCTGAAACCGCTCCTGGATCTGAACATGCGTCTGGGGGAGGGGACGGGCGCCGTCCTGGCGATGGGATTGGTGGAGGCCGCCTGCAGGGTCCTCAACGAGATGGCGACTTTCGCTGAGGCGGGGGTCTCCGAACGCAGCGCGTAGCCTGCGCTTGGCCCGGGATCTGGACTCTGGTGAGAGTCAGGGGGCACATATGAAGTGCGACCTGGATCGTCTGATGGAAGAACGGGGATTGGACGCCATCGTCGTCTCCGGACGGGCCTACGGCAACCCTTCGCTGGTCTATCTGGTCAACGGGGCCGCGATTACCCAGGGCATCGTGGTCAAAAAACGGGGCGAGACCCCCGTTCTGATCCACTCGCCCATTGAGCGGGACGAGGCGGCTGCCAGTGGCCTCCCTCTGGTCAACATGGCCCGGTACCGGTTCACCGACATCCTTCGGGAGACTGGCGAACGGCTGAAGGCGACGGGGGAATTCTACCGCCGTATCTTCGCCGACCTGAACGTTCGGGGGAACGTGGGGTTCTACGGGACGGCCGACCAGGGGCAGGCCTACCTGTTTCTGAATGCCCTCGCAGAGGCCCTGCCGGAAATCCACGTTCGGGCCGAGTACGAGGAGAACCTGCTGGAGGTGGCCCGGGCGACCAAGGACGCCAGCGAGGTGGCGCAGATCGCGGAAGCGGCCCGCCGGACCTGCGAGGTGGTGGAGGAGACGCTGGCCTTTCTCCGCCGTCATCGGGTGAGGGACGAGACCCTGGTGAAAGACGACGGCTCCCCTCTTACCGTGGGGGACGTGAAGCGGCAGATCTACCGCCTGATGGCGGAGCGGGACCTGGAGGCTTCTGAGGGGTTGATCTTCGCCATCGGTCGGGACGCGGGGGTGCCCCACAGCCGGGGGCGTCCGGAGGACCCCATCCGCCTGGGGCAGACCGTCGTCTACGACATTTTCCCCCGGTATAAGGGCGGATACTTCTTTGACCTGACCCGGACCTTCTGTCTGGGGTACGCGCCTCCCGAGGTGGAGCGGATCTATCGGGATGTGGCGGAGTGCCTGGAGGCCGTGGTGGCGGAGGTGAACGTGGGGATTCCGGCCCGGCGTCTCCAGCAGGTAGCCTGTTCCTTTTTTGCAGAGCGGGGGTACCCGACCGTGGCGGAGAATCCGGAGACCGAGGCGGGCTTCACCCACCTCATCGGGCACGGGCTGGGGCTGGCCATCCACGAGGAGCCCCTCTTTACCGACGTCCCGGCGAACGCCCGGACCCTCCGGCCGGGCCATGTGTTTACCGTGGAGCCGGGCCTCTATGACCCCGACGCGGGATACGGCGTTCGTCTGGAGGACGTGGTCTGGATAGACGAGAACGGGCAGGTGCACAACCTGACGCCCCTGCCCAAAGTGCTGGTGGTGGAGATGTGAGGGGAATTTTTCCCTACCGGGCTCCCTCTAAACGGAGCAGGGCCGTCTTGATCTCCAGCCCGCCCCCGTAGCCGACCAGGGAACCGTCGGCGCCGACAACCCGGTGGCACGGGACGATGATGGGGACGGGGTTGGCCCCAACGGCTTGTCCGACGGCCCGTATCGCCTTCGGGTTCCCGATACGGCGGGCGACCTCGGCGTAGGAGACCGTCTCCCCGTAGGGGATGGAGCGGAGTTCTTCCCAGACCCGGCGCTGGAAGGGCGTGCCCCGCAGGTCCAGCGGGAGGTCAAACCGACGTCGGAGGCGGGAGAAGTACTCCCGCAACTGGGCCACCGCTGGGGCCAGGGCGTCGGGGTTCTCCTCCAACTCCTCCTGCCCCGCGTGACGGGCCAGCCAGGCTTCCAGGTCCGAACGACTCCTGCCCGGAAGCCCGACCCGGCAGAGGCCGAGCGGGGTAGCGATCAGCCACAAAGTACCGATGGGGCTCTCCATAGTGGTGTAGAACAAGGGCATTGCCGACCTCCCCGAAGGCGGATCCGGGCATTCCCGGTTCATCTCGTGCTGCCCCATGCCGCGTTCTGTCGGGAAGCAGCCCGTGGTTCGCTCCTTGGCTTATGCCGGTCGGGGCTGCATCCGTCCCCGACGCCGCAGGAGCAGGAAAGCCGTCATCCCGCTCACCGAGGCGATGGAGCCCAGAATGGCCATTCCGACCAGCAATGCCCGGCGGGCCCGGCGGGCTTCGGCCCGACGGGCGCGCGCGGCCTGGACCAGTTCCGCGCGCAGGCTGTGCACAAAGGCCGGGGGCGGCTCTATCGGCGCAACCCAGCGCTGCAGGGATTCACGCAGTTGGGTCTCCAGGGCGTTCATGCTCTTCTTCTCCCCGTAATTGTTGGCGCAGTTCCACCAGCGTGCGGTGGTACAGGGACTTGATGGCCCCCTCACTTCGCCCCATGATGGCCCCGATCTGGGCGTTGGACATCTCTTCCACGAATTTCAGATACAGCAACTCCTGCCGGTCTGGCGCGAGGGAGCGGACGGCGCGCAGGAGGGCCTCCTGCTCTTCTTTCGCCTCCAGCCGGGAAATCAGGTCTGCTTCGGGGGCGGGCATTCCCCGTGCGCTCTCCAGGCTGACCACGGGATGGCGGCTTCTATCCCGAAGCCAGTTGGCGACGATGTTGTGGGCGATCCGGTAGACCCATGCCCCGAAGGGAAGCCCCCGCTCCTGGTAGCGAGGCAGGTGTTTCAGCATCCGGTAGAAGGTCCGGGCCGTCAGGTCCTCCGCATCCTGGGCGTTTCCCGTCCGGTAGTAAAAATACCGGTAGAGGCGGGTAACGTACCGCTCGTACAGGAGGCCGAAGGCTTCCGGATCCTCCTTTGCCCTGCGCACCAGTTCCGCCTCGTTCACCGGAGGCGATTTTTCTTCCACAGGTAAGAACACCGGGGGATGTTCCTCGTTGCGTCTCATTCCGTTTTGCCGACCCATTGCAGGACGGCCCGGACTTCAGGCTGAGCGAGGAAAAGGTTGCGTAGATTGGGGTCCGTCAGCGTGTCGCTGATCTGCTGGATGAAGTCGGCCGCGATCTGGAGGTGGACCTGGGCCAGTTGAAGGCTGTCGGTGGCCCGGCCCAGGGTGGCGTGGAGTTGCCAGAGGAGCCAGCGGCTGGGAAGGGCGTGGGCGTTGCCGAGAGCCTCCTGAAGGATTTGCTGGGCCATGGTCCGTTCTCCCAGCGCCAGGTAGGCCCGTCCCTGAAGCCACTTCGCCCGCGCCAGGTGGAGTTCGCTTCCCACCGCCAGGGCTTCGTCGGCCAGCTCACTGGCGACCGCCAGGGCCCGCTGCACCTCTCCCTGGCGGAGGTACGCGTCGCCCAGGCTGAAGAGAGCCTGGAGGATCAGGTCTTTATCCCGCATCTCCCGGGCCCGGGCCAGGGCCTGGTTCAGACACATCATCGCCTCGCTGTACCGCCCTGCCAGCAGCAGGTCTACCCCGATGTTCCGGGTTACGTCCACCGCGATACGGTCTGCGCCGGCCTGGTCGGCCAGTTTGGCGGCCTCTTCGTGGTAGGCCAGCGCACGGTCCAGGTCCCGGAGTTCCTGGAAGAGTTCTCCCACGTTGTTCAGCACCGCGGCGGCCCGATGGTCGTTCCCCACGGCTTTGAAGCATTTCAGGGCTTCCTCGTAGGCCTCAATGGCCTGGCCGAACTGGCCCGCGAAGTCGTAGGCGATACCCAGGTTGATCATCACGCGGCCCAGTTCGTAGGCGTCGGGGGTCTGTCGGAGATGAAGTTGGGCCTGGCGAAGGGTGCGGATGGCTTCTTCTATCCGCCCCTGCTTCCAGCGCAGAACCCCCAGCCCGATCCAGGCCCGGACGAGGTTCAGGCCCTGCGTTTCCGCGGCCTCCCGTTCCGCCAGGAGGTATTCCTGTTCCGCCAGACCATACTCCCCCAGGCCGTTGTGGCAATCCGCGATGCCGATGAGGGCCTGCGTCCGCTGATCCGGGTCCGACGATTCTTCCCGCACCCGCTGGAAATCGGCGATGGCCTCGTAGTTGCCCGCGAGGGAGTGGGCCCGGCCCCGCTCCAGAAGCAGGCCGTAGTGGAGGTGTTCGCGCTCGGGAGAGGGGGGAAGGGAGTCCAGCAGATCCAGAGCCTCCGAGGCCAACTGCACGGCCTGATCATAGCGCCCCGCGTAGACGGCCTCCTGGGCCAGCATCAGCGCCTGCTCGGCGGCTCTCAGAGAAAAGGGGACGTTCCAATTCTGGCTCAACGGTAGGTCCTCCTTACCCCCTCCCCAGCCTGTCAGGCCCGTGTTATGCGAGCCGTTTCCACACCTGGGCGGCGAGTTCGCGGGAACGGGCTGTGATGGCCTCCTCGTCCAGCGTCAGCAGTTTCCGGTCCCGCATCAACACCCGCCCCGCGCAGACGGTGGCGGTGACCATAGAGGCTTCCACGCCGAAGAGAATGTGCCAGGGGAGGTTTTCCGCCGTCAGCGGTGTTGTGGGATGGTACTGGAGGAAGACCAGGTCCGCTGCGGCGCCGGGGGCGAGTTCTCCCAGCCGGAGGTCGGGCCAGAAGACCCGGACCAGGGCGGCGTTGTTGGCGTACGCCAGCCGCATCACGACGTCGCCGGGCATCGCCCTCGGATCCCGGCGGGCCAGTTTGTGCACCAGATAGGCGGCCTTCATCTCGGCGAACATATTGTTGGAGAAGCCGTCGTTCCCCAGGGCCACCCGGACTCCTGCTCCCAGCATCTTCTCCACCGGCGCGGCCCCGACGCCGTTGTTCATGTTGGACCGGGGTTGATGGGTGACCCAGGTGCCCGTTTCTGCCAGGCGGGCGATTTCGCTCTCGTCTACGTGGACGCAGTGGACGGCGATGGTCTGGGGGCCGAGGATGCCGGCGTCGCCCAGGCGGTGAACGACCCGTTTGCCGCTTTTACGGAGGCTGTCCTCCTGGTCGGCGGTGTCCTCGGCGACGTGGATATGGAAGCCCATGCTGGCTTCCTGTGCCGCCGCGACGCAGTCGGCGAGGGTTTCGTCGGAGAGGGTCAGGGAGGCGTGAAGGCCAAAGGAGGCGGCCAGGCAGCGGCGGCGCTCCGGCGTCAGCGAGCGGGCGAAGCGGCTATTCTCTTCTATGCCGGCCCGCGCGCGCTCCGGGCCATCGCGGTCGGTAACCTCGTAGCAGAGGGACGCCCGGAGGCCGGCCTCCTCCACCGCCCCGGCGATGACGTCCAGGCTCCCCTCAATGGCGTTGGGGCTGGCATGGTGGTCTATCAGGGTGGTGGTCCCGTGGCGGATGGCGTCTATCAGGCAGACCAGGGCGGAATAGCGGACGTCCTCCAGCGTGAGCGCTTTATCCAGCCGCCACCACAGGGATTCCAGGATCTGGGGGAAGTTGGCGGGCGGCTCGCCGGGGATCGCCATCCCACGGGCGAAGGCGCCGTAGAAATGGGTATGCCCGCAGATGGAAGCGGGGAGGACCAGTTGGCCCTCTGCGTCCCAGCGCTCTTCATAGGGGTAGCGGTTCGTCAGGTCCGCCGTTGTTCCCACTTCGGCGATCCGGTCGCCCCGGATCAGCAGGGCCCCGTCCTCTATCAGCCGGGGCTGGTCGCCCAGCGTAGCCACGCGCGCGTGGGTGATGAGCATTGCTCCTCCTGTTCTGCGAATGGCAGATCAACGCAGGATGCGGGCCGAAAGGAATTTCGGCTACGGGTTGTTCTCTTCGCCGAATTGCTCCCGGAGCGCGGCGCTTTCCCGGAAGTGGGCGCGGGCGGCCTCCGGGTTCCCCAGGGCCTGAAGGGCATGCCCCAGGGCCTCGTGGATTTCCGGCTCCAGAGGCTGGATCGCGGCAGCCTGTTCCAGGTGTTTTCGGGCTTCCTCCGGACGCCCCTCCAGGAGCAGGAGGGTTCCGAGATGGAAATGCCCCCAGGCGAAGAAGGGCTCCCCTTCCTCAGGGTCTACGACCTGTTGCAGGGTTTGTTCGGCTTCCGCAAGGCGCCCGGCGCGCAGGTGCTCCATGCCTTCCCGGAAGTGGGCGTCTACCTGGTGGAAGCGGCCGTACTTTTCCCACTGTCCGAAGAAGGAGCGGATGTCAAAATCAAAGGATGTTTCCACACCGCAGCGTTCACAGCGGGCTGTCAGGCGGTCTACCGGTCCGGCGGGGGATTGGCGAAGTTCCTGGCGCACCGGGGAGAAGTATCCACCGCAGGGGCAACGCTGGTTGGCGACGTAGACGTACTCAAACTCCACGCTGTTGGTCGGGATCGGGGATGGGACCATGGGCTGGAAAGTTTTATCGGGAGTGGTGATAACATTGGACTTTGGATAAACCACCGGGATGTAAAATTCATTTCGGCCTACGGGCCACCCATATATATGGGCATCGGCAAATGGATAAAGCCCACATATGTAGCATGGGCAAGGTGCTCTCCCTGGCCCTTTCAGTTTGTCCAAAGTCCAGGATAACAGAAAGGCGGGGATGGATGGGAGTCGAACCCACCGCGGCCCGCTCTGCGCGGCCCGCCACCGGTTTTGAAGACCGGGGGGCCCACCGGGACCCAGCCACCCCCGTAGTCGCTTATAGGATACCCCAACTTTCCGAATTCGTCAAGCGGCCGAGAGCAAGAAGAGACGTTTGTGCAGCGAAGCCGCCGCACAAACACCTCTTTGTCCCCTCCCTGCGACTTGACAACTTGTCGCTTTGCGTTACAATAAGAGACAACATGCTGCTGGGCAGGTTGTATACGGCCCGCAGCGTTCGCACAGGAGGGGGGTGATACTTCACGGGGAGACGGTACACCGCTTCTGGCTCTACCTCACTTGATCCACAAATTATCATTCCCATTTGCAAAAGGAGGAGAGAGATGAACAAGCGTCTTGTCGCTCTGCTGGCTATCGTTGTGGTGCTCACGACCGTGATGGCCGCCTGCAAACCGGCTGCTCCCAAGACGCTGAAGGTGGCTATCCTGGCCCCCCTGAGCGGTGACGTCGCGACCTTTGGCGCTTCCACCCGCGATGGCGCCCTCCTGGCGATTGAAGAGTGGAACGCCAAGGGCGGCGTCCTGGGGCGGCAGATTGAGGCCGTGGTGGAGGATAGCCAGTGCGAGGCGGAGCCTGCCGCCAGCGCGGCCAACAAGGTCATCAACCAGGACCAGGTGAAGTTCATCATCGGCGAGGTCTGCTCCAAGGCCTCCATCCCCGTCTCCGAGATCGTGGACGGGACGGGTGGGAAAGTCCTCCAGATCAGCCCCACTTCCACCAACCCCAAGGTGACCATCCGCGAGGATGGGAGCGCCAAGCCGACGGTCTTCCGGGCCTGCTTCATTGACCCGTTCCAGGGAACCGTGGCCGCCAAGTTCGCCCTGGACAAACTGGGTGCCAAGACGGCGGCGGTCCTCCTGGACCAGGGCAACGACTACGTCCGGGGCCTGGCCGAGTTCTTCCGGGATGCCTTTGAGGCTGGCGGCGG
>DAOUBO010000384.1:0-4655 GCA_034432695.1 Anaerolineae bacterium
GCGGCGGCCCGAAGGGCCGCCGCCGTGCTGGGTCGCGCTCACCGTCGCGTCAGCGCCCCGGAGAGGGCCACCAGCCCAATGGAGGCGACCAGCATCAGGCTGGAGAGCGCGTTGATCTCCGGCGTCACGCCCAGTTTGATCATGGAGTAGACCCGCAGGGGGAGCGTCGTCGCACCCGGCCCGGCGACAAAGAAGGTGATGACGAAGTCGTCCAGCGAGAGGGTGAAGGCCAGGAGCGCCCCGCCCAGGATCCCCGGCATCAGCAGGGGAAGCGTGACCCGCCGGAACGTCTGCCACTCGTCGGCATAGAGGTCCTGCGCCGCTTCCTCCAGCGAGACGTCAAAATAGGCCAGGCGGGCCCGCACCACCAGCGCCACATAGGAGATGTTGAACGCAACGTGGGAGATAACGATGGTCCCCACGCCCAGTGGGACGCGCGTGAGCACGAAAAACAACAGAAGCATCACCGCCATCGCGATATCGGGGATGATGACGGGCAGGTAGAGCAGGATATCCATCAGCGGGCGGAAGCGGAAGGCGAACCGCTCCATCCCCAGCGCGACGGCGGTCCCCAGAACGGTGGAGATGGCGGTGGAGGTCAGGGCGACGACCAGACTGGTCCGCAGCGCGGCCCCCAGCGCGGCGTTCGTGAAAAGCGCCCGGTACCACTCCAGCGTGAACCCCCGCCAGAGGCCGGTGTAGCGGGACGCGTTGAAGGAGAAGGCCACCAGAACCAGAATGGGGAGGTACAGAAAGGCGTAGCAGAGGATCCCGTGGGCCGTCAGCCAGCGGCGCAGGAGCCCCGAAGCCCTCCCCTCCCGGCTTCTGCTCCGGTAGTACCGGGTGTCCGGTGTGCCCCCGCTCATCCGCGCCCCCTTCCCGTTGGGCTTTCGCTCCCCAGGCGGAAGTAGGCGAACGTCGCTCCCAGCATCAGGGCCATCAGCCCAAAGGAGAGGGCGGAGCCGAAGGGGTAATCCCGCGCCATCATGAACTGGGAGTAGATGACGTTGCCGATCATCACCGACCGGGCGCCGCCCAGCAGGTCCGGTGTCACGTAGGCGCCCACGCAGGGGACAAAGACCAGGACGGAGCCGGTGATCAGGCCGGAGCGGGTGAGGGGAAGGACGACCCGCAGGAAAGCCCGGACGCGGGTGGCGTAGAGGTCCTGTGCTGCCTCCACCAGTCGGGGGTCTAGCCGTTCCACCGCGGCGTAGCAGGGCAGGACCATGTCGGGCAGCCACGCGTAGACCAGCCCGACGATGATGGCCCCGTCGGTCCCAAAGAGGCGGAGAGGGACGGAAGTGGCCCGCAGGATCGGCTCCCAGAGGGGGGCCGGCAGCCAGGCGGCCAGGGAAGCGACCGCGGCGTGCACCCCCTCCGTCCAGAGGAGATTGATCGGCCCGTTATCCCGCAGGAGGAAAAGCCAGGCGTACATCCGCACCAGAAAGTTGGTCCAGAAGGGGATGACCAGCAGGAACAGAAGGGCGTTGCGCCAGCGGGGAGAGCGGGTGGCGATGAAGAAGGCCATCGGGTATCCGATGAGGGCGCAGATCAGCGTCGCCGTGCCGGCGATCCAGAGGGTCCGGCCGAAAATCCGGAGGTAGAGGGGGTCCAGAAGCCGGGCGTAGTTGTCCAGCGTCAGCGTCCAGCGGACCCCGCCGTAGGTCCCTCGCTGGCCGAAACTGATGGCGAAGACCAGCAGGAGCGGCAGGAGGAAGAAAAGGAGAAGCCAGAGCAGGCTCGGCGAGATGAGCACCAGCAGGCGCAGGAGGTCGCGGCGGGAGCGGATGGGTTGGGCCACTTTCCCCTCCCTACATCGTCAGCAGCCGGGCCGCTTCGGGCCGCCAGGAGAGGTAGACCCGCTCGTTCCGGAGGAAGAGGGGTGTGGAACCGTTGCCCGTGTTGGGGGAGCGGGCCAGGATGTTCACCCGGTCCATCAGCCCGACGATATAGCGGATCTCGGCGCCCGTGTAGATCACGTCCCGGACGGTGCCGGGCAGGGCCAGGGAGTCGGGCGGCTGAGGGAAGAGGGAAATCCGCTCCGGGCGGATCGCGACCGTTACCCGCTGGCCGACGGTTACCCCCTCCGGCACACAACCGCAGACCACCCGGGCTCCTTCCACAACGACCAGCGCGTGGTGGTCCCAGAGTTCCTCCACCGTCCCTTCCAGCAGGTTGGTCTCCCCGATGAAGTCGGCGATGAAACGGGACGCCGGCCGTTCGTAGATTTCCTGCGGCGTTCCGACCTGCAGGACTTTCCCCTGGTCCATCACCGCGATCCGGTCGGACATCGTCATAGCCTCTTCCTGGTCGTGGGTAACGTAGATGAAGGTGATGCCGACCTGCTGCTGAAGGCTCTTCAGTTCCAGTTGCATGGCTTTGCGGAGTTTTTGATCCAGCGCGCCCAGGGGCTCGTCCAGGAGGAGGACGCGCGGGCGGTTCACCAGCGCGCGGGCGAGGGCGACCCGCTGCTGCTGCCCGCCGGAGAGTTCGCGCGGCCGACGGCGTTCCAGCCCGGAGAGGCGGACCATCTCCAGGGTCTCATAGACCCTGCGGCGGATCTCGGATTCGGGAAGACGGCGCATCCGCAGGCCGAAGGCAACGTTCTCGTAAACCGTCATATGGGGAAAGAGGGCGTAGTTCTGAAAGACGGTGTTGACGGGGCGCCGGTAGGGAGGCGTGTCGCCCTGGGGCCGGCCGCCGATGTAGACCTCCCCATTCGTCGGGAGTTCAAAGCCGGCGATGAGCCGCAGGGTTGTGGTCTTCCCGCAGCCGGAGGGCCCCAGCAGGGAGAAGAACTCCCCCTCCTGCACGCTCAGCGTCACGTTCTGGACGGCCGCGACGGGGCCAAAGAATTTGCTGACGTTTTTCAGTTCCACCGCGCATTCCGCCATGGTTCCTCCTGCCCGCAGGGAGTCCGAGAAGCGGGGGCCGACGACGACCTCCGGCCGTCGCAGGACCCCCGCCTCCTCCGGCCTACATAGGAAGCCCCCCTGTCCCGGAAGAGACCTCCGGAACAGGGGGACCCCGACATACGGCCCGGCCCAGGAGAGGGTCGGGCCGTTGCTGGCGCGTGAGACCGGGCAGACCCGTTAGCCAGCATCTGCCAGGGGGTCGTCTATCACCTGTCCGCCGTCCAGGTCTGTACCCGCAGCATATTTCTGCCCGGAGGGTTTATCCCTCCAACTCTATGCTCATGGCCACGGCCTCGCCGCCACCCAGGCAGAGGGTCGCCAGGCCGCGCCGCAGCCCTCGCTGCCGCAGGGCATAGATCAGCGTGACCAGAATCCGCGCGCCGGAGCAGCCGATGGGGTGTCCCAGCGCGATCGCTCCGCCGTTCACGTTGACCCGGTCCCAGGGGAGCCCCAGTTCCTTCCCGTCCGCCAGGACCTGAGCCGCGAAGGCCTCGTTGACTTCGTACAGGTCGTAGTCGTCCACCGAGGTTCCCGTCTTTGCCCAGAGTTTGCGGACGGCGAAGATGGGGGCGGTGAAGATCTTCAGCGGCTCCACCGCCGCCTGGGCCCAGGCCAGGATGCGGGCCAGGGGTTGGATCCCCAACTCCTGGGCCTTTGCCCGGCTCATAACCACCACCGCGGCGGCGCCGTCGGTGATGCCCGGCGAGTTGCCCGCCGTCACGATGCCGTCGGGCTGGAAAGCCGGCTTCAGCCGGGCCAGCGCCTCCAGGGAGGTATCCCGCCGGGGACACTCGTCCGTATCAAACAGGATGGGAGCGCCTTTCGGCTGAGGGACCTCCACCGGGACGATCTCCTCCCTGAACCTTCCCGCGTCTATCGCCGCGATGGCCTTCATGTGGCTGTTGTACGCGAACTCGTCCAGTTCCTGGCGGGTGAGGCCGTATTCCCGCGCGATCCACTCGGCTGCGTTGCCCATGTGCCAGTTCTGGAAGGAACACCAGAGGCCGTCATAGACCGTCGCGTCCACCAGTTTGCCGTCCCCCAGCCGGTAGCCGAAGCGGGCCTGTTTCAGGAGGTAGGGCCCGTTGTTCATGCTCTCCATTCCGCCAGCGACATAGACGTCCCCGTCGCCTGCGAGAATCATCGCGGCCGCCAGCATCACTGCTTTGAGGCCGGAGCCGCAGATCTTGTTGACCGTTGTCGCTCCCACCGTCGGGGGGAGGCCCGCCTTGATGGCCGCCTGGCGAGCCGGAGCCTGCCCTGCCCCGGCCTGAATGACCTGGCCCATCAGGACTTCATCCACGAGGGCCGGGTCTATCCCGGCCCGCTCCACGGCAGCCCGGATGGCCACCGCGCCCAGTTCGGGCGCGGAGAGGGGGGTGAGCATCCCCTGGAAACGGCCGATGGGCGTCCGCACGGCGGATACGATGACTGCCTCCCGGGGGTTCATGATGCCTCCTGGTCTGGTGTGTGATTTTCCAGCCGAATGTGGGCCCTTGCAGCCCGCTGACGCCTGTGATGGGGGTAGTTGTTGGCCAAAATGGATTTCGGCTTATATCCCGGCAGTCTATCCAAACTGGACTTTGGATAAACCGCCGGATGTAGGCCGAAATTTCATTTCGGCCTACGGGCCACCCATATTTGGATAAACCGCCGGATATAAGCCGAAATTTCATTTCGGCCTACGGGCCACCCATATTTGGATAAACCGCCGGATGTAAGCCGAAATTTCATTTCGGC
>DAOUBO010000385.1:0-2872 GCA_034432695.1 Anaerolineae bacterium
GCTGCCGGGGGTGGGCGACCCCTCCCGGGGCCACCCGGAAGAAGGTGTCCCGGTCCTCTACTTCCACGGGTGGGCGGGGATGGGGGTCAATCCGCAGGACGGCCGACTCTACCTCCGGGGGCGGGTAGAACGCGCCCGGCCGTAGTCGGAAGAGCAGGCGGGGCTGTCCGTAGAACTGGACGCTCACCGCCAGCAGGCTCATCCGTCCACCCCGGGCGACAATGCGCTCCGCGACCTCCCGCTGGACGGTCACCACCAGCCGCCGGGGCGGCTGGCGGGCTTCCAGCAGGTGTCGCAGGACGGCCGAGGTGATGCCATAGGGGAGGTTTGCCACCACTTTATAGGGCTGCTCTGCCACCAGCGCCGCCGGGTCCAGCGCGAGGATGTCCCCCCAGACGACCTGCACATGGGGCAACCCTTCCAGTTCTGCCTCCAGAACGGGGAGAAACCGTCGGTCTACCTCCACGGCTACGACGCGTCCGACAATCCGGGCCAGCAGGCGGGTCAGGTTGCCCACTCCCGCGCCGATCTCCAGCACCGTCTCCTCCGGGGTCAATTCGGCAGCGGCGACGATGCGTGCCAGCGCCCCCTCATCCACCAGAAAGTGCTGTCCCAGTTCCCTGGCGGGTTCCAGGCCGTAGCGGCGGAGAAGGGAGGGAATGTCCAAACGCATCATTCCAGGATGTAGTTGATCCGGTCGGGGGGTGGGACGGGGGTGAGGAAGTAGACGTCCACCCAGCGGTACCAGAGGACCAGGTCGTCGTCGTTGTAGCCCAGGTCAATCCGGCGGCCCCGGATGGCGCCGCCCGTGTCGGCGGCCAGGCCGATGCCGTATCCAGGGACGTAGACCCGGGAGCCCAGGGGGATCACCCGCGGGTCCACAGCGACAATACCCCGCCGCATCGGAAGGCCCAGGCGCGTGCGGCCGTAATAGGGGCTGGAGCGGGGAATGCCCGCCGTGGAGGCACTGTAGGACGTGGCCAGCATCCGGACCACCCGCCAGTACTCCACCACCCCCTCCGGCGTCTCCAGTTGCCGGACGACGATCTTTGTCCCGTAGCCGATGATCTTATCCGTCGGTGGGACAGCGACGTACTCGTCCTCCAGGGTGCGGGAGACCTCCACGCCGTTCTCGTAGCGGACCCGCCAGCGACGCTGGAGGAGGCCGCTGGCCCCCTCCTGCAGAACGCGGCGGTGGTCTATCTCCAGCTCGGGGTCCGGCTGCCAGCGGGTCTGGAAAGGGATGGGCTCCTGCTGAAGGTGGAATTCCTCGGAGACCCGGATGACCCGGATGGTCGTCTCCTCTCCCAGCGGAGCCTCCGGCGGGGGGGCGGTATAGTCCTGGCCGATCAGGACAACGCCCAGGTCGGCCAGAACCTCCCCAACGGAGGTGCGGTGGGTGCGGGTACGGATCCGTCTCCCATCCACTTCCACAGTTACCGGGCGGGAGCGTTCCAGGTAGATGTGCATTCCGGCGGAGACCGGCTCTTCCAGACCGGGCCGAACCCGGTCGGCCAGGTAGACGGCCAGCCCCAACTGCTCCAGGGCCTGGCCGACCGTGGAGGCGGTGGTGGTGAACTGGAGGGCCCCGCCGTCCTCGTGGAGGGTGACCGGCACCGCGCGGCGAACGTCCACGATCAGGATAGGGGCCTCAGGCTGCCCGCAGGTGGGGACGTCTGTCACGTGGTCGCAGGAGGTGGTGGAGGCCGCATCTCCTGGTCGGAGACGGACGCCGGCCTCTTCCAGAACCGCTGGAACCGTCGGGTTCTGCGTCCAGAGAAGGGCGGCCTTCCCGTCGGCGCGGACCAACACAGGGCGCGCGCGCCGGACCTCCACGGTCATTCCAGGCCGGAGAGGGTGTTCGGGAGAGGGGGAGAGCCGGTCTTCCGCTCGCAGGACGAGGCCGACGTCGGCCAGGAGCCCGCCAACGGTGTCCTGATGGGTCCACCCTCGGCGCGCGGCTCCGTCCACGATCAGGGTCACCGGAGTCCGGTGCTCCTGGTAGCCGACGGCCAGGAAGCCCACGAACGCGAGGGCGACCAGGGCCGCTGCCCCGCGGGCGAGAAACCCCAGGCGAAAACTGGCGAACGTGCGAGAAGACACCGCAAAATCCGCGGCACTTGTGGGAATCCGGTCGGAAAAGAAAATGGCCGTGCACCTTCCGTCGAGCCTGGCCACCCGACTTGTCCCCGTCTTCCGGCTCCGGGCAGGCACCCCTGCGGCACCCAGGAGGGACTCCTTACCGTTGCTTCCTTCCGGACCTGGCGGGGTTCAGAGGCTCCTGCCGCGCAGGACCCACCCTTCAACGCCGGCTGGCGGAGATAGCCCCGGGCGACATGAGCCCTCGGGAAGGAATTCGACCCCGCTATGGCGGATTGCGGGTACAGGGCACCGCCAGCTCCCCGTCTAGCACGGCCAGTTCCATCTTACCGCGGAAGGCCGGGTTTGTCAAGCCTACGCGGTCTCCAGATACCGCTCCAGTTCCCACGGGGTGACCTGGATCCGGTACTCCTCCCCCTCCCGCCGGCGGGCCCGCAGGATGGTCTCCACGATGGCTGGCCCCAGCGCCTCCTGGATGACCTCGTCCCGCTCCAGTTCGTCCAGAGCCTCGGCGAGGGTTCCCGGCAGGGTGCCGATGGAGCGCTCCCGCAGGGTTTTCTCGTCAAAATGGTAGACGTCCTCGTTGACGGGCGGGGGTGGCGTCAGGTCGCGCTCAATGCCGTCCAGCCCGGCGGCCAGCATCGCTGCGAAGGCCAGGTAAGGGTTCGCGCTGGGGTCGGGACAGCGCAACTCAATCCGGGCGGCCTTCTCCCGCCCCGCGCGCACAGCGGGCACCCGGATCAGGGCGGAGCGGCTCAGCTGGGCATAGCAG
>DAOUBO010000386.1:0-4495 GCA_034432695.1 Anaerolineae bacterium
CTGGCTTGGTCCGCGGCTACTGAGACATAACAGTTGCCTGTCGGGGCAATAGGGTTATTCAGTTCGGTGTACCAAACAACCGGATCGCTACTATCCAGTATGGCAAACCGAACCTGCAAATTCTTCACCCAGGCTACCACAATACGTCCATTGGGTAATTGCACCGCATCGGTGGAAGCATACCAGGTGCCACTCCCATCCATGCCCAGGTTTGTCATGTTTGAGTCCAATGCAAAAAGGTTGTCTTACCGCCGAGACGCAGAGTACGCAGCCTCTGCGGTGAGTTTTTGCAGTGGAGTCGCTGATATTCATCCTCTCACGGGCTGACCCATGTTCCATCCCCCAGCAGGACATATGTCTCCCCGGTATCGGTGCGGAGGATGGCGCCCTGTTCAAAGTCCTGGACGGTGCCGTGGAAGCCCCGCTCGTAGTTGGTGGCCCAGCCCAGCCGCTGCCGCACCGCCGGGTAGGTGCACCAGATTTTCCCAAACCCCCGCCTCGGCGTGGGCGGGCACCGGCTCGGGGCGATCTCCGGGCAGGAATACTCCGGGTCTCCCTCCTTCCAGATGTCCCGGTACAGCGCCCAGGTTCCGGCGTTGTAGAGGACTGTGATGCGGTCGTTGTCCTCCCGCCAGAACATCTGCCCGTACTCAAAGTGCTCCTGGGCCATCCAGGAGGTGTGGGCCGTGTTCTGCGCGCAGCCCAGCCGGTCCCGGTACGATTCCCACAGCGCGGCGAAGGGACCGCCGACCGACGGGCAGGCAGGCGTCGGCGTGGACGTGGGCGTCGGAGAGGGCTCAGGGGTCGGAGAAGGGACCGGCGTGGGAGTGGACGGAAGGGAGGTGGGCGATGCTTCGGCGGTGGGAGTGGACGAGGGGGCCGACGGGAGGGGCGCAGAAGGGGCGGTGGTCTCCGGAGTCGCCGTCTCCGGGGCCTGCGGCGGGAAGGGTGTCGCCCTCGGGCGAGAAAAGGCCATCGCTCCGGCCAGTCCGCAGAGGACGGCCGCACCACAGAGGACAACCAGCGCCACAACCGCCATTGGCACCCAGTTGCGGTGAGGGAGTTGTTCTCTTTCCATTGGCTGATCTTCCCTGGGGGGAGACCCACCGGGCCCTTCAGGGGAGCCCGGCAGGTCTCCAATGCGTCGGGTTATCCTTCCTGCAGTTGGGCCAGGCTGCGGGCCCACCGCTCCAGCGTTCCGGCCAGGATGCCGGAGAAGAAGGCCCCGATAGCGACCAGGAGCAGGCCGCCCAGGGTGATCCAGAAGCCGCCGCCAGGGGCGATGGACGCCTGCATACCGGCGAACTTCGCCGTCCCGCCCAGGCTGGCCTGGACGATGATCAGGAAGAGGATGCTCAGCGCCCACGCCAGGGCCAGCAGCGCCCCGTGCCAGCCGCCGAACATCCGGGCAGGCCGCCGGGCCCGTCCCACCGCCACCAGGGCCATCACCTCCAGGACGACCAGCAGGAGGAGGACCAGGAGCAGGAGCCACATCGCCAGGGAGAGGAGGAGCAGGGCGATACCTCCGAAGACGGCCCCCTGGATACCCGACTGGGCCAGATAGATGCCGACTGCCAGGCTCACCAGCGCGATGGAAGCGCCGTTCCAGTCGCCGGAGAACTGACCGATGTCCTTGATCATCGGGACGAGTTCCGTCAGCGACTCCAGCAGCGCGCCGGAGACCCCGATCCGTGCGCTGAGCCAGGGGAGCAGAAAGCCCAGCAGGGCGAAGAGGGCGCCGATCAGGCCGATGAGGATGCCGGCGATTTCCGTCCCCCGGCGGGCCACATCGGGGACGCTGGTCCAGGCTTTCCCTTCGGCGGCCACCTCCCGGCTGACACCGGGGAGCCGCAGCGCTCCCAGCCCCAGGGCATAGAGGAAGATCCACCACACCACCAGCAGGCCGGGGATGAGGAGACAGGTCAGACCCATGCAGACACTGGTGAACGTTTGCATTTCAACCTCCTGGAGGTAAAAATAGGGAATCAAGGGATCGGAGAGTCAGGGCTCAATGATGTGCTTGATGCCCGGTTCAGGAGTTGAGGGGGGCGGTCCTCGGGCACCGATTTGCCAGCCTGTCGGGTATTCCATTGGGCCTCCCCTGGCTTCTCCGTATGGCGCGCTCCGGATTCTGAACTCCGGGCTTCGGGCTACTCCGTCCTTCCGGCCGTTGTCCGGAGGTGCAGGATGAGCAGCCGTTTTCCCGTGGCGACATAGACGTAGGGCCATGAGACGGCCACGTCTCCGGCGATGCCTGGCTGGCGGATGGGGGCGGCCCTGGGATAGGAGGCGACCTCGCGCGGGCGGGCCGGGTTGGAGACATCCACCACCCGCAGTCCCGTCTCCCCGGCAATCAGGAAGACGTAGGGGCCGGAGGCAGTGACAGGCTGGCGCAGCCCGATCTCCGCCAGGTAACCCAGCCGGAGGTATCCCACCTTCTGCGGGCGGGCCGGGTCGGAAACGTCCACCACGGCCAGGCTGTGGGGGGCGAGATTGTTGCCCACCACCTCCGGGAGGTCCCGCTCCACCACGTACGCGTGGTTGCCGGCGAGGGAGATGCCGGTGGCATAGATGTCGTGAACCCTTCCTGCTCCCTCAGGGCGGGTCGGGTCGGAGATGTCCACCACCTGCAGGCCGCCCATATGCCTGGCGGCCACGTACGCGTACGGGCCGCTCGCGGCGACGTCCACCGCCTCGTTCCCGTAGTGCCCCACCTCCTGCGGCCTGTCGGGGTCTGAGATGTCCACGACGACCAGGCCCTGACCGTACGATGCCACATATGCCTGAGAATCCTGAACGGCCAGGTGATTCTGTACGCCGAAGATGCCGGTGGTGTAGCCCCGCACGCGGGGATTGGTGGGGTCGGAGAGGTCCACCACAAAGAGTCCCTGGCTGAAGGTACCCAGATAGGCGCGGTCGCCGGCGATGGCGATGTCCTGGATGAAGGGGGTATAAGGGTCGGCGATCGTGTCGGGCAGCGTCACCTGGCCCAGGAGGGCCGGGGCGGATGGGTTGGAGACGTCCAGCACGACCAGCCGGGAACCCACGCCGAGATAGGCGGTATTTCCCTGCACGGCTACCGCCCGGGCCTGTTCTTCCCACTCTCCCACCAGTTCTACGCCTTCAATGGCGGCCTGCTCGGGAGACGGTGTGGGAGTGGGGGAAGGGGTCGGTGTCGGGGTCGGTGTGGAGGTGGGGGTGGGCGTGCGGGCAGGAGAGGGAGATGGAGTCGGTGTGAAAGGAGGGACGGTGGGTGGCGGGGTCGGTGAAACAGCAGGGATGGGAGATGGCGTTGGGGAGGGGGCCGGCGTCCCCGGAGTCGGGGTGGTGGACAGCCAGCGGACGGCGCTCAGAGAGTAGATGCCCAGGCCGATCAGTCCGGCGGCCGCAACGGTGCAGCCGAACAAAAGCGTCAGGGCAATCATCGTGGCCCGGGCCTGTTTCTCTGCGGCGGCCGGGGCCAAAGGGATGCGGTTATTGGGATGGGGAGGGCCTTTCATCCAGACCTCCGCACCTTCCCTGGAATCTGCAACACAGCCGGTTTCCGGGTGCGTGCCTTCCTTTACGGCGCCACGAATGCGGCGGTCCACGCGGGCCGTTCCGGGGCCTGCCCGGACGCCAGTATCTCCCGCCACTGCTCATCGGTCAGCCGGTCGCTGGCCGGCCAGGGGAACTCATAGTACGAGAACACTCCGCCCCGGGCGACCTGGAGCCTTCCCCTCGCATCCGGAATGACGACGTAAATTCCAAAGATGCGGCCGACGGCTTCCTCCAGTACGGTTCCGTCGCCGGTGGCGACATCGGCTACCAGGGCGGCCTGGTGGTCTTCCAGAAAGTCGGCCACTCCTTCCTCGTCCTCCGGGTCGGCGGCATTCATCGTGATGCGCTCCAGCCACCCGCCGATGCCATCTATGCGTTTGTAGTCCTCCGGGGTCAGCGGCTGACCGTTCAGTTCCCGTTGAGCGACATCCAGCAGGAAGGAGAGCCCGTCTTCCAGGTCGGAGAGGTTAGCAGCGGTACGGTCACTGAGCAGCCCCCGGCTGGATAATCCCTCACTGGTCATCCGTGTGAGCGCCAGCAGACGGGCGTAAGCCTCCGGGTTCGGCTCTACCCAGCCCTGGGGAATCTGCTCCGACCATTCACCTCCGGTTCCTGCTCCCAATTGCTTGGCATAGAGGATGGTGTCGTGCTTCAGTTCGGTCCAGGATCCCAGCGCTGTGTGCAGGTCTTTGCGGACCCAGGCCCGGGTGCGCATAAAGGCTGGATAGGACTCTCCGTGGGGTTCCAGCAACGGTTGCAGGGCGTAAAGCCAGGCATGGTAGAGGTTCTGGGTCCACCAGTCCGGTGACAGGGAGCGGACCCGTTCCCGTACCTGCGCCATCTGCTCCGGGTAATTGCCGTGTGCTGTTTCCCCCATACTGTCCAGGATGGCGTAGGCCTCATCGGAACCCATTGCCGCCATCACATCCAGGGCTCTGGGCAATGGACGTTCCTC
>DAOUBO010000387.1:0-2071 GCA_034432695.1 Anaerolineae bacterium
CAGTAGGGAATGGTATAGGGAATCTCGGAAATTATCTCCTCCATCGGCTACTCCGTTTGTGGGGAATACCAGAAAAACCCGCAAGGGGTCCTAACCGTGCCCCCATACGTGTCTTGTGGCTTCTCCCCCCAACGCTGAAAGCGAAAGAGAAATATCCGGGGATTTTCGGGGATTTCAATGGGGAAGCGGAATAGAATTTCAAGCCACCCTTGCTGGGCGGTCCCGGAAACTATCCTCTGCTCTCCGCCGATTGCTACCCAACCATTCTCGGGGGTCCAGCATCTGACTTGCGCCTCTAAAACGATATCCCCTCCGCCTGATTCAAAAAGAATCCAGGTCTGATAGTTTGCTGTCACTGTCTGGTCTTGCGGCGGGGGAATCATTTGCCCAAAATAATGGTTGGTGTTGCCCAGTTTAGCAAGACGAATCCCCGTACTCCAGTCATCTACCCCCCCGCCGTATATTCCGGAAATGAGAGGGGGATAAATAAGATACACCCCGCCGCCCGCTCCACCGCCAAGAACCCAGGTTGGCTTTCCGCCAACCATCCGCACAAAAGACCCTTCCAACCCAGGGGGAATTTCTTCCCAGAGTTCCTCTCCGCGTCGGAGAAGAGCACCCCTTCGTTGAGATATTGCATCCAAATTCCGCGACACTCTATCCAGGTATCCCATACCGTAAACCACCCTCCCGTCGGGAAACTCAAGTTGGAAGAGGTTTCCAGAAAGAAGAGAGAAGAAGATATCCCGCGCCGGATACCCTGTAATCGCCCCAAATCGCAGATACGACGCTTTCAATTCTCCAGGGAGATATTTCCAAGCAACATTTGCAAATTTCATCCACTCCCTATAGGGCCGGGTAGCCCTTTCTTGGCCCCCGGCCCAGCCCTTCCGTCGGGCACGAATGACAAATCCCCACTTGCTGGAGAAATAAATCTCCGCCGTGCCCGCCCGGCGACGGCGACGAAGGGGGATATCCGGCCCGGAGGGAAGAAATTTTCCCATCTTCCGCCAATCTCATTGTAATGGCCCGTCTCCCCCACAAATGTGGGGGAGACGGGAACGCAGTACCCACCCGCGTAAGCATTACAAAACAACCTGGGCCACAATGCTTGGAGAGTATGCAATCTTCCGATCCGGCCGCCGATACTCAAAGTATGCCTGCACCCAATAAGTACCAGTTTCGCCGATACCAAACTCCACGACATACTCCGGGGGAGAACCAATCGCTTCGACATAAACCCCCATCATCTTATCCACAGGGGCCTGGTCTTCATAACAGACAAAAACGGCACGAAGAATTTCCCAATCCGGGGGAATAGCCCCAGGGGTCAACTGACAGACAATTCCACTGTTCGGCCCGGCCGATATGGCCGCCGGCGGAAAGCCTCCGCGAGCACCGGGAGAGATAATCATCCCCTCAAGATTTTCGGCCCCACGAAGGGAGGGAAGGTTTTCAGCAATAAAGAGATTGCGTCCCACCAAAGGACGACCTTCGGCAGCGGCATTCCAAACAACCTGGGGGAGAACCATCTTTTTCCAGAAGTCGTTCAGAAATGAAAACACAGTCCGAGTTTTAGCCTGCTCTTCTGTATTCGGGTTCGCGGGAACAACGTACCGGCGCGCATACCGTATCCCGCGCCAGGTGGAATAAACCAACGACTTGCCTACCTGCCCCCGCGCCTCACCCGACAGAATGGGCATATTTGCCTTGGCCATAGTCCACCTCCTTTCAGGGCTTTCTACCTTTATTATAACACCACTCCCGGAAATTGTCAAGATACCAGATACCCGGCAACACGGGGGATATCCCCAATCTCAAAAAATTCCCATAGCGGGCCCATACCCCTCCACTTCCTTCCGATTGCCCGATATCGCGCCCGGCGAAGACCCCGAACCAGCCGAACGAATTTCAGATAGACCGACCACCCTTTAAAGACAATAGGGAAGATAGCAACCCACGGGTATCCTACCACGCCCCACCATCTACCCGGCTCTTCTCCTTCGGGGGGAATACTCTGCATCTCTTTCCCCATATCCGCAAGATAAAGAATCAAGCCCACCGCCCTCCG
>DAOUBO010000388.1:0-1744 GCA_034432695.1 Anaerolineae bacterium
CCCTCTCCTGACCTCCGGTCAGGAGAGGGGAGGGGGTGCCGCCGAAGGTGGCGGGGGAGGGGTGAGGATACAGGCCCGGCGGCCTGCGCCACATTCAGGTAACGCCCCACGCGAATTCCCAAAGAACCCAAACCTTTTTGCAATGGACTCATTGATGCAAGCCGAAATTCATTATAGTAGATGCAAGCCGAAATTTCATTTCGGCCTACAGGCCACCCACACATATGATGCAAGCCGAAATTCATTTCGGCCTACGGGCCACCCATATGGATGTAAACCGAAATTCATTTCGGCCCACAGGCCACCCATATATATGGGCATCGGCAAATGGATAAAGCCCACATATGTAGCATAGATAAGGCGCTCTCCCTGGCCTTTTCAGTTTGTCCAAAGTCCAGTTGTGGTAAAATCACAGGTGAACGCATGCTGGAAGAACTGCTGCGGATTCTGCGGGCGGGGGGAACCCACCGCGTGGCGGACCTGGCCCGCGCGCTGGAGACGACCCCTGCGCTGGTGGAGATGATGCTGGAGGAACTGGCGCGACGGGGGCTTGTGAGGCCCGTCGCAGCGTGCGCGGAGACGTGTGCCTCGTGCCCCCTGGCGGGCCAGTGCATCCCGGCCCAACCCGGCAGGGCCTGGGTGCTGGCGGAGGAAGTCGCAGATGCCGGACGGCCGTGAGGTCCGTGATGATTCCCGCCGATACACTCCGGGCGCTTCTCTTTGATCTGGACGGGACGCTCCTGGATTCGGACGACGAAGGGGTGGAGGCCCTGGCCCGCTGGCTGGCGCGCCTGGGAGTTCGGGACGCCCGCCATCGGGCGCGCCGCATCGTGATGCGGGCCGAGACCCCTGTCAACGCCCTGATGACCGCGCTGGACGTGGTCGGGCTGGACGGGCTGGTGCTGGGGGCCTCGGCGTGGCTCCGCCGGGTCCGGAGCGTGCGCACGGCCCCCCGCTTCCGCCTGGTCCCCGGCGCCGACGATGCGCTCCGTCTCCTGGCTTCCCGCTACCGCCTGGGAGTCGTCACCACCCGCGGGCGGAAGGACGCCCGGGCGTTCCTGGAAGCCTTCGGCCTCTCCGACCGCTTTGAGGTCGTGGTGACGCGCGAGTCCACCTGGCGGCTCAAGCCCCATCCCTCCCCCGTCCGACACGCGGTTCGCCTGCTGGGGCTCCCGCCGGAAGCCTGCGCGATGGTGGGAGACACCCCGGTGGATATGCGCGCCGCGCGGCGGGCCGGCGTATGGGCCGTCGGCGTCCTCTGCGGCTTCGGGGAACGGGACGAACTGGAACGGGCCGGCGCCCACCTTATCCTCCCGTCTCCGGCCGACCTCCCCGCCGCGCTGGGGATGGAGGTGGCAGGACGCGGATGAACGCAGCCACCGTTTTTCCAACGCAACCCGGCCTTCCTCTCCCTGACCTTTTCCTCCAGCGTATGGCCTCCTGGCTGGGGCCGGAGTTGGGCCCCTTCCTGGAGGCCCTGGTCGCTCCCCCCACCGTTGGTCTGCGGGTCAACACGCTGAAGATCTCCCCCCGGGAGTTTGAGGCCCGTTCCCCCTTCCCGCTGGAGCCGGTCCCGTGGTGTCCGGAGGGGTTTGTCGTGACGGACGCCGCCGCCCGGCCGGGAACACACCCGTACCACGAAGCGGGGCTCTACTACCTGCAGGACCCGTCGGCGATGGCTGCGGGGGGGCTGCCGGCCCCCCGGCCCGGGGAGGGGGGGGGGGGGCTCCGCCGGGGCCCCCGC
>DAOUBO010000389.1:0-3132 GCA_034432695.1 Anaerolineae bacterium
CCTCGCCCGGGGGCGGGGAGCTGGGCGACCGACCCCCCCCGGGCGGCGGGGCGGCCGGCGTAGCGGGCCCGGATCGCCTCCGGCGCCAGCCCCGTCAGCCGGGAGAGGACGGCCAGGACCGCCCCCTCGTCCCGGATCCGGCTGGGGACGACCCCCACGGTGACGATCTTCCCCTCCGCCGCCAGCGCCCGACCGTTGCGGTCGTAGATGTTGGCCCGGGCGGGGATATGGTAGTCCATATAGAGGTAATTCGCCTCCCCCAGCCCGGGCCAGATGAGGTCGCCGGAGCCCTCCACCCACCAGTGGCCGTCCTGCAGCGCCAGCGAGATGACCGTGTCGGTGACCAGCGTCCCCACCAGCGCGGTCTCCCAGGCGAGGCGGGCGGCGGCCTGGGCGCGGGGGCCGTCCTGCAGCACGGCCTGGAGGGTGGCCGTGGCGGTGAGGACGGTGGCGGTCTGGAAGGCCCCACGATACCGGGATGTGAAGTTGTCCGGCGGTGTTGTGGCCCGGAGGGAGGGGGAGAGGAGGGCATACATTGTTTCGGGGTCTCCCTGCTCCCAGGCGCGCAGGAAAGCCCGGGCGACCATCTCCGGGGTCTCCGGGACGGGCGTGGGGGTAGGGGAAGGGAGCGACGGTGTGGGATCGGCCGGGGTAGAGGGCGACGGGTCTGTGCACCCTCCCAGGATCAAAACCAGGGTCAGTAGAAGCCACTGGATCCGCCGTTTCACAGGTAGAATTATAGCAGGGAGAGGACAAAGAGCAAGGCCCTGGAGTTCCGACGCGCCAGGCACTTTCAGAACTGGACTTTGGATACACCGCCGGGATGTAAGCCGAAAATCATTTCGGCCTACGGGCTACCCATATAGATGGGCATCGGCAAACGGACAAAGCCCACATGGGTGGTATGGGTCAGGCGCTCTCCCTGGCCCTTTCAGTTTGTCCAAAGTCCAGTCAGAAATGCCTGGCACGTTTCTTGTGGCTGAACCATGGTCTGTCGGAGCCGCCGTTTGGCAGAAAGCGTACGCCGTGCTATAATTCCGCCCATCCGGAGGGCGGGCAGTGCCCCCGTTTCGGACGAACATTTTTCCAGGAGGTCGTGTCGTGAAGGAAGTAACGGATGCCACTTTTGAGCAGGAAGTCCTGCGGTCCCCTATTCCGACCTTGGTGGATTTCTGGGCCGCGTGGTGCGGGCCGTGTCGGATGATCGCTCCGGTTGTGGAGGAGATCGCACAGGAGTTTGAAGGCCGCGTGGCCGTAGTCAAGATGGATGTGGACGCCAATCCGAAGACGCCCGCTCAACTGGGCATCCTCGGGATTCCCACCCTGATCCTTTTTAAGGACGGTAAGGAATTGGACCGGATTGTGGGGTATCGCCCCAAGCGGGCGGTGGAGGAGTTCCTGCTGGCTCACCTGTAGGTGTGGAGGGCGGAATGCGTTTTCGCAAACTCGGCGAACGTTATTTGATCCGTCTGGAGCCGGGGGAGGAGGCTCTGACGGCCCTGCGCACCTGGGCGCAAAGGGAGGGCATCGGCTGCGCGGTGTTCTGGGCCATCGGGGCTATGCGTCGGGCCGTCATCGGACACTTTGACCTTACCACCCGGTCCTATCATCGGATTCCTGTGGAAGAGCAGGTGGAAGTGATCAGCATGGTGGGGAATGTAGCCCGAACCGAGCAGGGGGAGCCCGTTGTCCATGCCCACGTTGCTCTCGGCGGGCCGGATGGGAGGGTGGTCGGCGGACATTTGATAGAGGGGGTTACTGCCCCGATGCTGGAGGTGGTGGCGCTGGTGTTTCCGGAGTCGCTTCTCCGGAGGCCCGACCCATCAACAGGGTTGACCGTTTGGGACGTGTAGCGGCTGGGTTGGAGGCAGGGGTTTCCCGTCGCGGGGCGGATCGCGGATCAATGGGGCTGGGGCTTTTGCGGCTTTTCTTTCGCCTTCTCTACGGTCCTTTTGCATGGGCCTACGATGCTGTCGCGTGGCTGGTTTCGCGGGGGAGGTGGACGAAGTGGGGGGAGGTCGCGCTTTCTTTTCTCCCGGAAGGGCCGGTGCTGGAACTGGGGCATGGGCCGGGCCATTTGCTCTTACGGATGGCCCGGCAGGGGCTCCGTCCTGCTGGCCTGGACCCATCGCCGCAGATGGGGGCACTGGCATGTCGTCGTCTCCGGCGGGCAGGCCTTTCATTTCGCCTGGTGCGGGCTGCGGCTCAGCGTCTTCCCTTCCCTGATCGGAGCTTTCGTGTCGTCCTTTCCACTTTTCCCACCGAGTTCATCCTGGACCTGGCCACTGCCCGGGAGGTCGTACGCGTTCTGGCCCCTGATGGGGTGGTGGTGATTGTCTTTTCGGCGGTGCCTGGGGGAGGGCCTGTCGCTTGTGCCCTCCGGTGTCTCTACCGTCTCACCGGCCAGAGCGAAGGTTTCCCCAGGGAGGGGTTTTCGGCCTGGGAGAGCGCGGGGGTTGTCCTGCGTGCTGAGTGGCGGGCAGTGGGCTCCGACATGGTTCTGCTGCTGCGGGGGGAGCGAAGGGGGGCATAAAATCCCTCCGGGGGCCGGGGGCATCCGGGAGTCTGTCCGATTGGGCTGATGCTGGCCGGGAAGGCCTGTGCAGGGCAAGTGCACTTGACAAGGGGAAAGAATGTGGTATGATTGGGAGCGTTCGGGGCCGTGGTGTAGCCTGGTTGAACACACCGGCCTGTCAAGCCGGAGATCGCGGGTTCAAATCCCGTCGGCCCCGCAGCGGGTAACTGCTCCCCCACAGAACAGGCCCAGGGCCTGAATGTGGGGTGAGGGCCCGTCCTGGAGAGCCATCCCGGTTCGGTTGCCAGCCCGGGGGATGGCTCTTTTCTTTCTCCCACCGAACCCTCACCCCCTGCCCCCTGTCCCCACCAGGGGGCCTCCGCTGTTAAGGGCTCACTCCCTGCCCTCCCCGGGCAGAGCCCCCGTTATCCCGCCTTGATAATTCAACCCCAGTATACACCGCCCCCCGAATTTTGTCAAGCACCAGTTTCCGGAAACGAAACGCCCCCAGACTCCTCCCTCCCTTCCGCGCCTCCACCGCCATCAACGTCATCTCGCTTGCCACCACCGCCCCCTCCCCGCACTCCCGCATCTCCCGCTCCAGCCGCTCCCTCCCC
>DAOUBO010000390.1:0-1723 GCA_034432695.1 Anaerolineae bacterium
GCCGCCCGGGCGCCGCCGGCCTCCCCCGCCGCCCCCGGCCAGCCGGACCGGCGGGACTACCCCCAGACAATGCTCATCGTCTTCCGGGAGCACGCGAAGGGGATGGGGGTGGAGGATATCCGGCAGATGTTCGGGATTCCAGAGGACCGGGTTGTTTATCAGCCCAACTGGGGAACCAGTTACGGTATGCGGCTCATCATCGGGGCCGACTATCAGACCTGCTACGAGCGATAGGACGGGCGGCGCGCCGATGAAACGCGCCGCCGCTTTGCGGCCTGCTACCAGCCCCCTCCGCCCCGCCCTGTGGCCATTCGCGGTCAGAACGCAACGCGGTGGGGCGCTATCGCCCCCAAAAACAAACGGCCCGGGCTGCTCCGGCAGCCCGGGCCTTCCCCGTACCCCCCACACAGGTGACCCGCGCAGGACTCGAACCTGCAACCAAGGGATTAAGAGTCCCCTGCTCTACCGTATTGAGCTAGCGGGCCACGCCTTTAATTTTACCACCGTTCGCCATTTTGGCAAGTCGGGGTATAATGTTGAAGTATCAGGTCGCCTGCCGGGCGTACGGAGAGGGCCGGTCTCCGATCGGCGCTGGGATCTCCGCCCCCGGAAAACCTGCACGGAGGAACAGGATGGACAACCGACCCAGAGTTCCGCCAGGACAGATCGTCACCCAGCGGTTCCCGGTCCTCCACTACGGGCCGATCCCCCGCTATAAAAGCCTGGAGGACTGGGACCTCCGGATTTTCGGGGCAGTGGAGGAGGAGGTCCGGTTCACCTACGAGCAGTTGACCTCCCTCCCCACCACCCGCATCGTCGCCGACATCCACTGCGTCACGGGCTGGTCCAAACTGGATACCATCTGGGAAGGGGTGCGCTTCCGCGACCTGATGGTCCGCGTTCGGCCGCTCCCCGGCGCAGAGTACGTCATCGTCCATGCCGAATACGGGTTCACCACCAACCTCCCCCTCCGGCGGCTGCTGGCGGACAACGTCCTGCTGGCCTGGAAATACAACGACCAGCCGCTGACCCCCGAACATGGGTGGCCCCTCCGGCTGGTCGTGCCCGACCTCTATTTCTGGAAGTCGGCCAAGTGGGTGCGGGGGATTGAGTTCTCCTTTGAGGACCGGCCCGGCTTCTGGGAGCAGGCCGGATACCACAACGAGGGCGACCCCTGGCTGGAACAGCGATACGCGGAAGGGAACGTGAGTCGGCACCGATGAACCGGGCTTTCCCCCACGAACCGGGAACGCGCCCGCGCGCCGCGCGACGTTTGGGGCTGGGGAAGATCGGAGGGCCGGGGCTTCTCCTGCTCCTCCTGCTCACGGCCTGTCTGCCCGTTCCGCCCACCCCTGCCCCCACCTCCGAACCGACCGTCTCGCCCGTCCCCTCGCCGACCCCGACGTCCGCTCCCGCCCCCCGGCCGCTGGTCCTCACGCTGACCCTCTGGGTTCCGGAGGACCTGAGCCCCTACGGGGAGCGGCCTGGGGCGTCGCTGTTTTCCCAGCGGCTGGCCGAGTTTGGCGAGACGCACCCCGACCTCCAGGTCCAGGTCGTCCTCAAAAAGAGCCGGGGGCGGGGGGGAGTGCTGGATTTCCTCCGCACCGCCCGCGCGGCGGCCCCCTCCGTGCTCCCCGACCTGGTGATCCTGGACCTGGGGGACTTCCGTGTGGCCGCGCAGAGCGGCCTGCTGCCCCGCAGGGACCCCTCGGCGCTCGCCACA
>DAOUBO010000391.1:0-3840 GCA_034432695.1 Anaerolineae bacterium
AGAGTTCCTCACCCGCAGGGGGCAAGGGGAACCGATGCCGCTGGACAATGATGTCCCCCGGCTGCCAGAGGACCGGGGAGACCCCGAGGCCGTCGTTCTGGCCGATCAGGTCGCCCGCCCCATTCAGGAGATGCCCCATAATGGAGAGGGGGCGGGTGATGGAGCCAGCGGTAACCTGCCACCAGGTCTCTACATCCAGGCCGGAGTCGTCCCGAAAAGCCGCCGCCCCCAGAAAGGTCAGCGGCCCCTTCAGGGCGATGGGGGCAGAAATAGACGTCGCCTCAGAATTGGGAACCGCGTCGGCGGGGAAAACCACCGCCGAATGAAGCGCAGGGATATCCGGAGCATGCTCCTGTTCGTACAGCACGAAAGCGGGATGGTCCGAAGTATACCGGTTCATATCCACGGACAGCCGTGCCCGGTTCAGACGCCGGACGATAAATGGGTCACGGGGTTCTGGGGGGGCGGGCAGGAGGAACGGGAAAGTTCGCCTCCGCGCCTTTAAAAGATCGTGATGCAAACTGTAGACGCCTGGCTGAGTGCCGCCAAAGGGATATATCCATCCGGACATACAGTCAAAATCCATCCGACGCAGTTTATGTTGTCCAAAACCGTAGCTTATCACAGCATCGGAAAGAGGCAATGAGGGGAGTGAGCACTGAGCAATCCATTGTGGGAGGGGACTGCTGACGTCGTAAACGAGAAAAGAGAATCCAATTATTGCCGCAGGTTGAGTTTGACGGAACCAGAAATAAACATCGTTCCCTGGCCACCCTCGCTGCAAAGTGGTGATACTGATGATGTACCGTCCAGGTGCGGGGTGAAATGGGATGATGAACGGAGGGATCCCCCTTTCAGCAGGGAAAGATTCTGCATGAATTTCATAGTATTCGGGTGGGATATAAGTATACTGGTAAACCAGTCTGGGGGACACCCCGTCCTGTTCTAACAGATAACGGCGCAGGGCCTTGTAACCCTGTCCCCAGTCCAAATTAGAGTCTATCAGATAACGATAGCCATTTTGCGGGCCGCCAATCAACTCATTGAAGAACGCGATTTCATACGGGAAAATCGTGACTGTTCCAAAAATGTACCATAGGCCCATCATAAAACCGACCACGCGTCTCCAGATCGGCCGGTGGGGAGATAGCCACAGGATCAGGCCTCTACCGATAACAACATAAATCAAAGGATGAACAGGGAGAAAATGGCGATAGCCGATATTTATTCCGCCGATCAGGCAGGTCAGGGTATAGAGCAGGGCAAAAAGCCCCAGAGGTAATGGCAAAGGCGGAAAAGGGGTCCGGAGGAGAGAGAAGCTGCTAATGGCAAAAACCAGGATCAAAGGCATGGGGTTTTTGATCAGGAACGCCAGTGGAAAATACCACCACCAATTTCCAGTTTTCCGCAAGCCCAGAGCAAAGACCCAGCGCTCATGTGAACTCTGGGCCTGGGCGATAAGTCCATTCCAGTGATCGGGGGCAGGAAGGGCTACCGGTATACCTTTCACCGGACCCCACGTGAAGGCATACCCGGCCCAGAGAATGAGCAAGCCAATCAACCCACCGGTAATCCCCTGGATTCGCCATAAGGCTCTCTGGCCACGGGCGCTTCTCCACAGGCACAACAGAAGAACTGTGCTTGCATAGAGAATCCCACTCCCCTTGGCAAGCATCGTCAGCCCTATCAGGATTCCCCACCCGATCGCTCCTTTCCAGGATGGAGATCTCAGCCAGCGCCAGGAGACGTATAAACCGGCAGTACCCAGAGCAACTGTCCCCGCATCTGTCGTTGCCAGCCTTCCATGAGCGAGCAACAAAGGATCAAAACAGAGAATAAACAGGGCAAGAAGTCCCGTAGAGTAACCCCAGAGATCTTTTCCCCACCGGAAAACCAGGGCGCCCAGCATCACTGTCAGCAGGAGAATAGGTGCACGAGCGATGACCTCCATCCGCTCCGGAGGGGGAAAATGGTCCACCAGCGCTCTTACATAGCGGATGTGGTCTGAGGGCCATCCATCCAGTTGTTCCAGAGGAATAAAGGGTTTCTCAAGATACAGCAGAATTGCTTCAAGGACGTTCAGGAGGGGGGGATGGCCGTGGAGAGAGAGCATCCAGAAAGCATCTTTTCCACGGGCAATCAGGGCATAGCCTGTGGCGATATGTGCAGGTTCATCGGAAGTGAAACTGATTTCTCGCGCCCCCAACGCTAAAAGGGCGAAGAGTATCAGCAGCAGAAGGACGGGAAACATGAACCGTCGGACGGGAACCATTCCTTACCTTTGGATAACAATCTTGTACAGAGGAGTTCCATCCACGTTTGGAATCACTGCAAGGGGAGCGATACTCGGAAGTTCATAGACCGGGACAACAAATATCCCCGGAACTTCGGAGTTCCAGATTTGCTGCGTGTCGCAGGTGATATGGAAAGGGCCCACTCGGGATACGGCACCAAACAGTCGGCCTTCCCGTTCAGGCAATTCTTGCTGTAGAAGATGAGGATCGTAATGAGTGAAAAACAAAAGGTGTAAATAGGCCCAACTGGATTGACAGGTAAAATAGACAGCCAGGTTTTCCTCTTCCCAATATCTGTCCAAAACCTGAACGGCCATTTTCATCGGCAAATCAAACCTATGAGCGGCGTCCTTTGGATAGAGGGCGAAGTAGTCTCCAAAATATCCTATACTTTGGCACATCCCCCACCCAAGCATACCAATTAACAAGGCGTATTTTACTACTCTGTGAAAAACACTCTGGTGCAGAACAGCGATGCCCAGGCCAGACCATAACTGCCAGGGGACCACACCCGGTAGCCCCCGCAGCGCGTGACCGGAGCCGGGGAGATTGGGTTCGGTCAGGGCGACGGGAATCACCGATGCCACCACCCAGCCCGCTGTCAGCAGGAGCGGCAACCGCCACGCCCTTCTCCGCCAGCCCGCAACGATGCCCAGAGGGATCAGAATGGCCTGGGCATGGTAGAGTTGTCCCATCCCCGCGGGGTGCTGCAGAATGTCCTGGTCGCCCCGGACGAAGAGGTAGTCGGGGGATAGATTATACCACACGTAGCGAGCAAACCGCTGGAGGGATTCCGTAACCGGACGCTCGGGACGAAAGACGGCGATTTCCCGGTAGCGGGCACTCATCCCTTCCGGGTAACGAATCCAGTTGTAGAGCAGCGGCAGTGTCAGCAGAAAACCGATCGCAGCAGCGATCCGCACCTGTTTCCAGCGGGCGCGGATTTCGCGGCAGGAAGCCAGAGCCAGCATGCCCAGCATCAGGACCGAAAACAGGGACATGGTGGAGTACGTGTAGAGTCCCAGCCCGGCGGCCAGTGCCGCGCCGGCCAGGAATTGGAACCTCCCGGTCCGCCGCCATCGCCAGAACAGCCCCGCAGTCAGCAGGGCCATCGGCACCGTGGTGTTGACCTCAAGGGCCATCCGGTTCAGCGGCACCGCCCAGGGGGAAATGGCCAGAAGGGCCATGGAGGCCAGGGCAACGCGCCGGTTGAACCATTCCTTCCCCAACCGGTAGAGGGCCGCCAGGGTCAGGATGCCCCAGAAGGCCGCCGCCAGCCGGGCGTTGAAAACGGTCAGCCCCCCGGCACCCACCAGAGGAGCCTGCGTGTACATAAAGAGGGGCATCCGGTAGTCATTCAGCGCGCGCATCACTGTGGGGAGCAGAACGCCGTGCTGGTCCCGCCCCGTGTGCCAGAGGGAGTAGGCATCATAACTGTTGCACGCTTCATCCGGCGCCAGGCCAGGCGGAGATTGCTCCAGGGCGACCATGCGCAGCGCGCTTCCCACCAGCAGGACCAGAAGAATCCCCAACCTGTGCATATGAG
>DAOUBO010000392.1:0-4623 GCA_034432695.1 Anaerolineae bacterium
CGAGATCGCGCATTTCAACCTCAAACGCCACGAATCCCGACGGGGGGATTGAAACCGGCTTCTTCCAGGCCCAGTCTCCGACATCGCAGCGGCCTCAAACGCCACGAATCCCGACGGGGGGATTGAAACGGGGGCTGTGCGCACCGCGGGCGACCAGCCATATTTGTACCTCAAACGCCACGAATCCCGACGGGGGGATTGAAACTTTGCGATTGCCACACCTGGCATCTTAGACCCTCTGGCCCTCAAACGCCACGAATCCCGACGGGGGGATTGAAACTGGACCTGCGAGCCAACGCCATCGCCGGAATCCCCACCGCCTCAAACGCCACGAATCCCGACGGGGGGATTGAAACCTGCGACTACTGGCCAGGATTCTTCATCCAAGCCCAGCCTCAAACGCCACGAATCCCGACGGGGGGATTGAAACGTGCCGCACTCCGCGCGTGGATCGGCAATATGCGAAATAGCCTCAAACGCCACGAATCCCGACGGGGGGATTGAAACACCCTCCGTTTTCTTGCATCGGTGAGGCGGCGACTTTCTGCCTCAAACGCCACGAATCCCGACGGGGGGATTGAAACTTCAAGGGATGATATCCAGGATGCCGCGCACCAGGGCCTCAAACGCCACGAATCCCGACGGGGGGATTGAAAATAGGGGAATCAGAAGAATCAGAGAATTTAGAAGACCTTAAACGCCACGAATCCAGACGGGGGACAAACAGGGAGCAGAGGAGCAGAGGAGCAGAGAGCAGAGAAACAGGGAGCAGAGGGGCTCCGACCTGTGAACCCGAGGGTCCTGGCGGCCGTCCAGCGGGCATTTCGGGGAACAGGGAGCAGAAGGGCTCCGACGCCGTGAACCCTGAGCGGGAGGAAGAGACTTCCAAACGGCAACAGACGGTGCGTAACCTGCGATGAGCGCCAGGACCCCCGCATCTAATACTACAACCACAGATAGTTGAACAGGGCTTCCCCGTTCCCCACGGGGGGCAGGTTTTCGAGGGCCAGGCCCCTACTCCGGATGCTCTGAACGAGCCTCCAGATAGGATTGTGACCCTGTGGTGCTGGCCATCCCCGGCCACCCACTCCCGGTGGATGCTCTGAACGAGCCTCCAGATAGGATTGTGACCCCACTTGAAGGCCAGGTGCGGCTGTAGTACTAACCAGAGACCACCCCCGGACGACAATGCGCGATTAGCGATACGCGATTTGCGATACGCGATTTGCGATACGCGATTTGCGATACGCGATACGCGATACGCGATTAGCGATTCGCGATTTGCGATACGCGATACGCGATTTGCGATACGCGATACGCGATAAAAGCCCGCAGGACCCCTCCCCATCCGCTCTCCAGAGGCCACGAATTCTATACCCGAAAAGTCAGCGTCCATCCGCGCCGATCCACGTCCCCAACACGATCCGCTGGGGCTACCCATTTTGTAGCCTTTGTGGTAAAATCCGATGGAGGGCCCCTGTGGCCCCGTCATCCCTCTTCAGGAGGTCTGCGATGGACTGGAACTCCCCCCTGGGAATCCTGCGCCGTGGGATGAGCCTGGAGCGCGACGGCTATCGGTTCTACATGCAGGCAGCGGAGCGGGCGTCCGACCCGCGCGGCCGCCGGATGTTTGAGGACCTCGCCCGGCAGGAGGTGGACCACCTCCGGCTGCTCCTGGCCGAATATCGCTCCGTAGAGGCCGGCAAGGGCTGGCTCCCCTACCGCGAGGCGATGAAGGCCGACTTCCCCCTGGACCCCGAAAACCCCGACCTGCCCGGCGAGGAGCCGCCGGACCCGATGCCCGTCTTCACCCCCGACCGCCCCATCTCGCTGGAAGGGGACATCGCCGCGCTGGAGTTTGGGCTGGAGACGGAGCGCATCTCCCGCGAACTCTACGCCCGCGCGGCCAGGACGGCCGACACCCCGGAGGCCCGTGAGGCCTACGAGTTCCTGACCAGGCAGGAAGAGGGCCACTACCGCCTGCTCCAGGAGACCCACGACTACCTGGTCAACAACCAGACCTGGTGGGACCCCTTCCAGAAGCCGATGTTTGAGGGTTAGACATTCCGCCCCCCGGAGGAGACCCTATGCTGGACCGTCTGGACCAACTGGAACGGGAAGCCCTGGAGTCGCTGGAGGCCGCGGAGACACCGGAGGCGCTGGACGAATGGTACCACGCCTACCTGGGCCGCAAGGGCGCGCTGACGGGCATCCTGCGGTCCGTCGGCACGCTGCTGCCCCAGGAGCGGCCCATCGTCGGGGCGCGGGCCAACGAGGTCAAGCGGCGCCTGGAGGCGGCCTACGAGGCCCGCGCGGAGGCCGTCCGGCAGGCCCGGATTCAGCGCGAACTGGAGGCCGGCGCGATAGATGTCACCCTCCCTGGCCGCCCCGTTGGGCCGGGCCACCTCCACATCACCACTCAGACGCTGCGCCGCATCTACGCCATCTTCGCCGAGATGGGCTTCCAGGTCTACGAGGCGCGGGACGTGGAGACCGACGAGATGAACTTCGGCCTCCTGAACATGCCCCCCCACCACCCCGCGCGGGATATGTGGGACACTTTCTGGATCACCGACGAGGTCCTCCTGCGCACCCACACGTCTCCCGGCCAGATCCGGGTGATGCGGGAACGATACCCGGAGCCCATCCGGGTCATTCTCCCCGGCAAATGCTACCGGTACGAGCAGATCACCGCCCGCTCCGAACACCAGTTCTACCAGGTAGAGGGGCTGGCGGTGGGCCGCAACATCACGATGACCGACCTCATCGGAACCCTGACGGCCTTCGCCCGCCGCTTCTACGGCGCGGAGCGGCGCATCCGCATCCGCGGCTCCTACTTCCCCTTCACCGAACCCAGCATTGAGGCCGACATAGATTGCATCCTCTGCGGCGGGAAGGGCTGTCGGGTCTGCAAGTACTCCGGCTGGCTGGAGATCGCCGGCGCGGGGATGGTCCACCCCGTCGTCCTGGCCAACGGCGGCTACGACCCGGCGGAGTGGACCGGCTTCGCCTTCGGGCTGGGGGTGGAGCGGCCCGCGATGCTCAAGTACGGGATTGACGACATCCGCCTCTTCTACGGCAACGACCTGCGCTTCCTGCGGCAGTTCTAACCGCGGACGTTCCGCGCCCTGCGCGGTGAGTGAAATCCCAACCGGAGAAGCCCCATGCAGCCGAAACTGGAACTGCTCCCTCCCAATCTGGTTCAGCGGGTTCTGGACGAGGCCTTCCGACTGCTGGAGACCCACGGCGTGAAGGTCCAGGACGCCGAGGCGCGCCGGCTCCTGGGCGAGGCAGGCGCAAAGGTGGACGAGGCCAGCGAGGTGGTCTACATCCCCGAAGCCGTCGTCCGGCGGGCCCTGGAGACCGTCCCCCGGGAGTTCTACCTCCACAACCGGGCCGGAGAGCCCGTTGTCCGCTACGGCGGCGACGCCGTCCACTTTGACCCCGGCTCCTCCGGCGTCCACATCCTGGACCCCGAGACGCTGGAGCACCGTCCCTCGCAGACGCCCGACCTGGTCCGTCTGGTGAAGGTGGCGGAGATGCTCCCCCAGTACGCCGCCCAGTCCACCGCCGTCGTCTGCAACGAGGTCCCCAAAGCGATCGGCGACCTCTACCGGCTCTACATCGTCCTCCTCTACTCCGCCAAACCGGTCGTCACCGGCGCTTTCTCCGCCCAGACGGCCCACTATATGTTTGACATGCTGGCGATCTTCGCCGGTGGGCGGGAGGAACTGGCCCAGAGGCCGCTGGCGGTCTTTGACGTCTGCCCGTCGCCGCCGCTCATCTGGAGCGAGTTCGGCGCCCGCAACCTGATGGACCTGGCCCGCGCCCGTGTCCCGGCGCAGATGGTCTCCATGCCCCTGGCCGGAGCGACGGCGCCGGTAACCCTCCTGGGCTCCGTCGTCCAGCACGCGGCGGAGTCCTTAAGCGGCATCGCCATCCACCAGCTGGCCGGGCCCGGTGCCCCCATCGTCTGGGGCGGCGCGCCGGCCATCTTTGATATGCGGTCCGGCACGACCCCCATGGGCGCGATAGAGACGGCGATGATAGACGTCGCCTACGCCCAGGTGGGCAAGTCCCTGGGCCTGCCCACCCACACCTACCTGGGCGCCAGCGACGCCAAAGTGGTGGACGCCCAGGCCGGGCTGGAGAGCGGCATCACCGCCGTCCTCGGCGCGCTGGGCGGCATCAACATGATTTCCGGCGCCGGGATGCTGGACTTCCTGGCCTGCCAGAGCGCGGAGAAACTGGTGGTGGACGCCGAGGCGATCGGCATGGCCCTGCGGCTCGTGGAGGGCCTCCGGGTCCACACCGATACCCTGGCGCTGGAGTTTTTTGAGACGGTTGGCTTCCGGGGCGACTTCCTCAAGCAGAAAATCACCCGTCAACTCTTCCCGAAGGAGCAGTACCTGCCCTCGGCGGTGCTGGACCGGGGCTCCATCCGGGCGTGGGAGGAGGGGGGCCGTCTGGACACCTTCGCGCGGGCGAAGGCGCGCGTGCGGGAACTGCTTGCCGCCTATAGGCGCCCGCCCATGGACCCCGACCAGGAGCGGGAACTGCGGGCCATGGTGGAGCGGCTGGCCCTCCCAGCACGGGGGGGCGGCCTGCAGCCACCGCCGGGAG
>DAOUBO010000393.1:0-5764 GCA_034432695.1 Anaerolineae bacterium
AGGAACATGGGGGGCAGAAGGAAGGAGCGGAGGAAGTGGCGAAAGGGGGTGGTTGGACGATGGAGCAGCACGGCCAGGCCAAACCCCAGGATCAGTTCCAGGCCGACCGCGACCGCGACAAAGACCAGGGTGTTGCGCATCGCCGTCCAGTAGGAGGCGTTGCTCCACAGGGCCAGATACTGGGCGCCCCCTACCCATCGGGCCGCTTCAATGGCGGTCAGCCGATAATCGTGCAGGGAGACCCACAGAGAAAACGCCAGCGGATACCCCATCAACAGCCCCAGAAGGAGGAGGATGGGGATCATCAGGCGATATTTCAGGTGCAGGAACCGGCGCATCGGTCTCTGTCTGAAAAAAGGAGAGGGGCGCAGTTGCCCCTCTCCCGATGGATTACGGCCTGGCCAGAATCTCGCGCGTCTTCTCGGCCGCTGCCCGAAGGGCATCCGCCACGCTCATCTCGCCAGCCACCGCGGCGTTCAGATAGGTGCCCACCTCGTTGATGATCTCCTCGGCGTGCGGCCCCCGGGCCAGCGGCTCGGCGTCCTCCAGGATTTTCAGCACGGTCTCATAATACTGCTGGCCGTAGCCCTTCTCCCAGACCTCCGGGTCGGTCATCACGCTGACCCGGGTGGGGGCGCCGCCCAGGATGACGCGCTGCTTGTCCACCGGCCTGGAGGTCAGCCAGGAAATGAAGGTCCAGGCAGCCTCCTGGTTGGCCGTGTTGTGGGGAATCGCCCAGTGCCAGGCGCCGAGGACCGCCTTGCCGCCCGGCACCTCGTAGAGGGCGAACTTGCCCGCCAGGTCTCCCGCCGGGCCGCCCACTTTGTTCAGCGTGGGCAGCATCCAGTTGTAGGAAATCATCGTCGCCGCCTCGCCGGAGGCCATGGAGCGCAGCGCCTCGTCAAAGCCCCAGTTCAGCGAGTTGGGGGGCGCGGCGTTCTGGTACATGTCAATGTACATCCCCAGCGCCCGTTGCGCGGCCTCGTTGTCAATGATGACGTTCCCCTGGTCGTCCACCAGGTTCCCCCCCGCCGCGTACAGCCAGTTTTTCCACTCTTCAAAGACCTTGTACCCGCGCTGGGGCTGCATCGCCGCGCCATAGATGCCCTGCTCTTTGAAGAACTTGCCGATCTGAACATAGTCCTCCAGCGTGGTGGGCACCGCGAGCGGCTTGCCGTATTGCTGCTGGTATTTGGCCTGATAGTCGGCGTTATCAAAGAGGTCCTGGCGGACGATCAGCCCCAGGGCATAGTTGTAATATGGCACGCCGTAGATTTTGCCGTCCACCTCGCCGATCTGCCGCAGGGGGCCCACGAAGTCCGGATAGTCGTAGTCGGCGGTTCCGGCGATGAGGTCGTCCAGCGGGGTCAGGAAGCCGGCCCGGGCAAACTCGTCCATCCAGGGATTGTCCACGATGATCACGTCGTAGGTGGCGGCGGGGGCGAGGAAGGAGGTCAGGATTTTATCCCGCATGGCGTCGTAGGGCATGGCGTCAAACCGGATCCGGATGCCGGGGTGCTCGGCCTCAAACTGCTGGGTGAGCTGGGCGACAATGTCGTAGTCCGGCACCTGCTCCATGATCACCGTCAGGACGACGGGCTGAGCCGGGGCGGCTGTCGCGGTGGGAGCCGGCGTGGCTCCAGGGGGCTGGATGGCCGGAGCCGTTGGGACCGGGGTGGCGGGCCGACAGGCACCCAGCATCAGGGCCAGCGCCATCCCCAGCGCCAGGACTGCATATCTGTTCTTTTTCATCTTTTTCCTCCTTTCTGTTTAGAAATAGACCGTTTTCCCACGGGAGGGAGGCTTCAATCCATCCAGGCCCCGCCGTTCACGTTGATGGCTTCGCCCGTGATGAAATTGGCGTCCTCAGAGGCCAGGAAGACGACCACCCGGGCGACATCCTCCGGGGTCTCCAGCCGACCCAGCGGGGTATCTGCGATGTACAGGCGCCGGACCTCCTCCACCGGAACCCCCCTCAGGGCGGCTTCCCAGCCCAGTTCCCGCTCCTGCATGGAGGTCTGGACGTAGCCCGGACACACGGCGTTCACCAGGATCTGATGGGGGGCCAGTTCGCCAGCCATCGCCTGGGTCAGGCCCACCACTGCGAACTTGGATGCCACGTAGTGGGCCAGGAAGGGGGCGTTGCCTCGCTTGCCGGCCATGCTGGCGATGTTGATGATTTTGCCGCGCAGGCCTTCCCTATCCGGGGGCTGTCCGATCATCTGGCGGGCGGCTATTTGGGAGCAGAGGAACGTTCCTTTGGCGTTCACGTCCATGTTGAAATCCCAGTCCTGCTCGGTCAGGTCCACGAAGCGGTTCATCGTGCTCACGCCGGCGTTGTTCACCCAGATGTCCAGCCGCCCGCGCCGGGCAATGACCTCCTTCAGGGCCGCTTCAATGGTCTGGGGCCGGGTGACGTCCAGCAGGAGGGCGATCGCCTGCCCGCCCGCGGCGGCGATTTCCCCGGCCACGGCGGCGGCGCCGGCCTCGTTGATGTCGGTGACGGCGACCCAGGCGCCCTCCGCGGCCAGGGCCAGAGCGATGGCCCGACCGATGCCGGTCGCCGCACCCGTAACCACAGCCGTTTTCCCGGAGAGTCTCATGGGGTACCTCCATAAACGGGGATTCGGGGGAAGAGGTCCTTCAGGCGTTCGTAGGTTTCCCGATAGAGGCCAAAAAGATGGCGATAATGCTCGTGGTGCTCCAGATTCGGCACCGTGACGTCCTCCACCCGGATGTAGCGCTCTATCTCGCCCCAATCCTGGAAAAGGCCCACGCCCATGCCGGCCACGAAGGCCGCGCCCAGCGACGATCCCGGATGACGGGCGATCGGTTCCAGAGGAATGCCCAGGACATCGGCGGTGATCTGTTTCCACAGGGCGGAGCGGGCCCCTCCGTTGGTCACGCGCGCCTTTGTGGCGGTGAAGCCCAATTCGGCCAGCACCTGAAGGTGGTGGTAGAAGCCGAAGGAGATGCCTTCCAGAATGGCCCGATACAGGTGGGCCCGGCGGTGGGTGAGGGTCAGGCCGAGGAAGAGCCCCCGGGCCTGGGGGTCAAAGATGGGCGTCTTTTCGCCCAGGAAATAGGGGAGCAGGAGCAACCCATCCGCGCCGGGCGGGATCGCCTCCGCCTCCCGGTCTAAGGCCGCATAGTCGGCTCCCGGCGCGAACTGGTCGCGGAACCAGCGGATAATGCTGCCGCTGGCCGCCATACAGCCGTTGATCAGGAACTTGCCGGGGATGACGTGGTAGTCCAGAAAGAGGCGAGGGTCCACGGCCGGGCGATCCAGGCAGTAGAGGATGTCGCCGGCGCCGCCCAGTTTGACCAGCAGGTCGCCCGGGGCTTTCAGGCCCGCAGAGAAGGCGGAAGCGACGTGATCTGCGCTGCCAGCCACCACCGGCGTCCCCTCAGCCAGGCCGGTTTCCTCAGCGGCCCGCCGGGTGACGGTGCCCACCACTTCGGCCGGCCAGTGGACCGGGCCCAGCCATTCCCGACTGATGGTGCTCAGGGAGAGCAGCGCGTCGTCCCAGTCTTCCCGGTGGAGGTCAAACAGGCCGCTTTCCAGCGCCCAGTTGCGCTCAATGGAGGGCTGTCCGGTGAGGCGATAGACGATGAAGTCGTAGGAGCCCATAACCCGTTTGGCCCGGCGCATCACGTCCGGTTCATGGCGCCGGAGCCAGAGGAGTTTGGGGCCGATGCTCTGCTGGGTCACCGGGCTGCCGGTCCGACGCAGGACGTCCTGCTCATCCACCTGGGCTTTGAAGGTCTGGATCTCCTCATAGGACCGGGCGTCGTTCTGCTGGATGGAAGGGCGCAGCACGCGGCCGGCCTCATCTACGAGCACAACGGTGGGCACCATTCCGCTGACGCCGATGCCGGCCACAGCCGTGGCGGGGAGGCCCGCCCGGCCCAGACATTCCCGGACGACCCGGCCGATGTTGGCCCACCACTCCTCCGGGTCTTCCTCAGCCCAACCCGGCTGGGGGGAGTGGAGGGTGGCCGGCGCCTCCGCTTCGGCGACGATGCGGCCCTCCGGGTCGCACAGGACTCCTTTCGTTGCGGTGGTTCCGATGTCAATGCCAAGCAGGTAGGGTGTCATACTTTGCGCTCCGAATACCGGCCATGGCGGGCTATCCCTGTGGACGGCGTCCAGCCTGGCGCCGCTCCCGGGCCTCCCGCACGGCGGCCATAAAGGCCTTCACCCGTGCAGGGTCCACCGGGTTCCAGGTGTACCCGTCCACCTTCAGTGCGGAGCCGACGATGATGCCATCGGCGACCTCCAGGAAACGGTGCACGTTGTCCAGGCGGGCACCGGTGTTGAGCAGCACCGGCACCCGGTCTCCCACCGCCTCTTTGGCCTCTTTCAGCAGAGCGATGTCCGGCTCAGCGCCGGCCATCAGGCCCGATACCAGGATGGCGTCCACCAGCGAGGAGACTACCGCGCTGCGGGCCCGTTCCGCCACGCTCCGGCTTCCCAGGGGGGAGGCGAATTCGGGCATGATGTTGGCAAAGATGCGCACGTTTTCTGCGTCAATCTGGCGCCGGTAGCGGTACAACTCGGCGGCATTCGGTGCCCACAGGCCCATATCGCTTTCGTATACCCCAACGACCACTTCCCGAATGAATGAGGCGCCGGTGGCCTTCGCGATGGCCAGCGGCGCTTTCGGGTCCCACAGGAAGTCCACCCCGAAGGGTCGGTCGGTGGGCCGCACTTCCGTGATGATCCGGGTCATCACGGCCACGGCCGCAAAATCGGCCTGAAGGGCATATGGGCGGTCGTCCTCGTTGCAGAACAGGATTCCGTCCACACCGCCGTCCAGCAGATGGCGCACATCGGTGCGCACGCGCTCCAGGATGCCCTCCACGCCCAGGGCCGGGTCGTATCGCGGCGTGCCGGGGAGGGCCGGAAGATGGGCCATCGCAATCACGGGCTGGGCAACTCCGAAAAGTTCCCGCATCAGATCGCTCATTGCCATTACCTCGTTGAGGGATTGGGAGGGGAAAGGTCAGGCCAGGATCACTTCAATGTTTCTTTCCCGGAGGCGAGCGACGAATTCCGGATCGGCGCTGGAATCCGTGATCAGCCGGCGGATGGCGGAGAGAGGGGCGACGCTGGCAAAGGCGATGTTCCCCAACTTGCTGGCGTCCGCGACGACGGTGCACTCTTTGGCCGAACCGAGCATCGCCTTTTTCACCTGAGCGTCTTCCAGGTTGAATTCGGTGAGCCCGGCTTCCAGGCTGATCCCCCCGATGCCCAGGAAGAGGTGGTCCACGTAGAATTCCTGGAAGGCCCGTTCGGCCAGATGGCCCACCATAGAGAGTTCGCCGGGCCTCAGAATACCGCCGGTCAGAATGAGGCGGATCGCCGGCTGACCTGCCAGGATGTTGGCGATGTGGAGGCTGGGGGTGATGACCGTGAGGTTCTTCCGGTTTTTGAGGTGGCGTGCGATCTCCAGCGTTGTGGTTCCCACGTCCAGCGCAATGCTATCTCCATCCTGAATCAGGGTGGCCGCGATCGCCCCGATGCGGGCTTTGGCGTCGGCGTGCTCCCGGGCGCGCAGGAGAAAGGGCGGCTCATAACTGCGGCCCCGGCTGCTGGTCGCTCCCCCGTGGACTCGGCGGAGCAGTCCGTCGCTCTCCAGGATCCGGAGGTCGCGCCGGATGGTCATTTCTGAGACCTGAAACTGCTGGGCCAGTTCCTCTACCGAGACCGAGCCCGCGGTCTCAATGAGTTCCAGAATCCGGTGGCGCCGCTCTTCGGGGA
>DAOUBO010000394.1:0-3178 GCA_034432695.1 Anaerolineae bacterium
CCGACCCCGCCCATATCCCGCAGCCCGGCCTGCTCCTGGGCCAGGTCCACCGCCGGCGCGCCCGCCGCCGGAGCCGTCGGGAGAGCCTTCAACTGCTCCGCCGCCTCCTCCCGTCCCGCCTCGGTGAAGACGTCTTCCTGCACCAGGAACGACGTATACGGCGTGATGATGCCGTAGCGGACGCTCAGGTCAATCACCGCGTCCACCCACTCCTGCCGTTCGCCGTAGAGCCGAATCTGGGTCAGCAGATACCCGATCTTGCGGCCCGCCCACAGGCGCGGGATAAAGGGATCGCCCCCTTCGGCCCGCAGCGTCCCCTCGTAGACGAACTCCCGCCTCTCCCCCTCCGCCTCCCCGGCCAGCCGGACGCGGACGGGGCCGCTCCCGCGATAGCGGCCCACCAGGATCAGTTGCGTGCCCGCGAAGAGGTCCGGCAGGGGGCGCGGGTAGACGTCCTCCACGACCACGTCGCCGAAGTCCAGGGAGATGTCGGTGAGGACGGGGGCCTGGACCTTCGCGTAAACCGCGCCAACGGCCTCGTCTATCCGCTCGCCGGGGCGGACGTAGGCGGGGGCGCCCCGGTGCTCCTGGGCCAGCGTGTCCAGCAGGACGGTGTTGACGTCGTCGCCGACGCCGAAGGGGAAGATGCGGACGTTGTCGGGCGCAGCGCGCCGCACCGCCTCCAGAATCCGGTCAATCTCCACCACCCCCTCGGTGGGCTGGCCGTCGGTCAGGAAGATGAGGACGGTAGGGCGCTCCCGGTCGGCTCCGGCCAGGGCCTCCAGGAGCGCGCTGTGGATGTCGGTGCCGCCCGTCGCCTCCAGCCGCTCCACCCACCGCTGGGCTTCCCCCGCCTCCGACGCCGGCCGCAGGCCGCGCGCCCAGGAGCGGACCCCCGTGGAGAAGGCGATCACGTTGAACCGGTCCTCCGGGTTCAGGTGGTCCAGGACGTAGGCCAGCGCGTCCTTCGCCTGCGCGATCTTCTCCCCCTGCATGGAGCCAGAGACGTCCAGGACCAGGATGACGTCTTTGGGCTGGACCCGTTCGGCCCGGAGCGGCGGCGCGACCAGGAGCAGGAAGAAGCCGTCGTCGGGCGGCTCCCGGTAGGAGAGGAGCGTCATCCCCACCTCCTCCTGGCCGACGGTGTAGACCAGTTGAAAGTCCCGGTCGGGCAGGACGTCCGTCTCTTCGTAACTGACGGTGGCCCGGTCGTCGTCCCGGTCTATGTAGACCTGGTCCTGGTGGGTGGGGGAGTAGACGGCCTTCAGGGGGACAGGGGAGCGGATGTCCACGCGGATGGAGACCTCCTCCAGGGGGCGGGCGGAGAAGCGTTCGGTGTTGAGGGGGTAGACGTAGCGGACCATTCCGCCCTCCAGCGGGAGGACCTGGGTGTATTCTATCTGGATGCGGCGCTCGCCGCCGGGTGGGATGGGGAAGATGCGGGCCTGGACGACGTCCCGGCCGACGTACTCCAGCAGGGCCGGGTCGCGCCGGCGGCGGACGATCTCCTCATAGATGGCGCGGGCCCTCTCGGCGGGGAGAATCTCCGCCTCTATGGGCTTCCCGTCCACCCACATGGTGAATTGGCTCACCGTCGCGCCGGGCGGAAGAGGGAAGATGTAGGTCCCTTCGGCCTCCCAGTTGTGCTCGTTGACGAAGACCTGGTCCACGCGGGTGGTGGCGACCTGGTTCTCTATGGTGACGGTTACCCGGTGGTAGCGGATGGTGAGCCAGACCGGCTCGGGGGCCGGCCCCGGCGGCCAGGGCGGCTCCGGGATGATGATGCCGTCGGCCCGGGCGGGGGTGGCTGTAAGGGCCGCCAGCAGAAAGGCCATTGGCAGGAGAAACCAGCGGACTTTCATCGGACACCTCCAAAAGGTAAGGGTTGTTCGTTCCCACTGGAAGGTACATCGCACCTCTGACCCCGGATGAAGCCCTCCCTATTTTTCGGACGCCGTGGGAACCGGAAGGGTTCCCGCGGCCAGCCGCCGGTCTCCTGCCGGTTTTTTGGCGCTTTTCGGTTGGCCTTCCTCTTCTTCCAGCGGCCCCGCTGCAATTAGTACTTGCTTCCTATTGACGACGTGAGGAAAATGGGTATAATAGGGGCGAATTTCCGAAACTCTTGAAGGAAAGGGGGTGAACAAGATGCTGTACCTGCCTCGTGAGGAAGGCCAGGGCCTGGTGGAGTACGCGCTGATCCTCGTTCTGGTGGCCATCGTGGTGATCGTTATCCTCACTCTGCTGGGCAACCAGGTGAGCAACGTCTTCTCCCGGATCACCAGCGCGATGGGTGTGGGTGGCTAATCCACATCCATCAGGCCACGTATGGCGGCAAAAACACAGAACCCCGCCCAGGGCGGGGTTCTGTGTTTTTGTGCTCCCGGTTAAAACCGGAACAGTTTCTGCACCAGTTGCGACTTCATCAGGTCGCCCTCAATCTTCAACTTGCCCGTGGTGAAGGCCTGCATCGCCGGTAATTTCCCCGCTACCAGCGCCAGAAAGTCCTCGTCCGCCATCTTCAGCGTCGTCGTCGGCTTCTCGTGGACGCCGGGCGATACAGTGCAGGTCCCCTCCTTCACCACCACGTACCAGTCGCCGCCGCCGGGGCCGGAGATGCGGAACTGGAAGACCACGTCCACCCCCGCCGCCCTCTCCGGCCGGAAAAACTCCGGCATCCGGGCGAAGACCTCGGCGACGGTCGTCGGCGCCCCGGCGGGCGCAGCAGGCGCCGGAGCCGGAGCCGCGGGCGGCGAGAGCATCTCCAGGATCTGCGCATTCGCGTTCGGGTAGGGCCTGGCCCCGGCCAGCGAGATGATTTCCTGCCAGCGGGCCGCAACCTCCTCCGGCGTCGGAATCCGGTCGCCGTTGCTCAGGCGGACCCCCGGCGCGCTCACCACGACGGCCCGCCCGTAGACGCCGCCCCCGGCGGTGTAGACCCCCCCGCTCACCGGGCACTCCTCGGAGCAGAGGTAGACGACCAGCGGGACGACGTACTCCGGTTTCAGTTGCTCCTGCACCTCCGGCGGAAAGATGTCCTCCGTCAGCCGCGTCGTCGCCAGCGGCGCCACCGTGTTCACCTTGATCCCATACTTCTCCCCCTCCAGCCTCAGCGTGTTCATCAGCCCCACCACCCCCATCTTCGCCGCACTGTAGTTTGTCTGCCCGAAGTTCCCAAATA
>DAOUBO010000395.1:0-2960 GCA_034432695.1 Anaerolineae bacterium
AAGCCTTCATCGCCCCTCTGTCGCCCTGGAGAGACCCAGCGCTCCTGCCGGACACCGCCTTATGGCGCTACAGCAAACCCCGCCTGAACAAAATGCCGGTCAAAGGTATAGGCGACGGCGATGCCCAGATTCCTCATCACCACAAACGAGATGCAATCGGTCAGAGAATAATCCTTGGCCAGTTCCAAGGCCAGCACGTAACTGGTGTCCAGGAAGACCCGCTCGCTCATGGCTGGTAGAGATACCGATCGTGGTGCTCGGCAGCGTCTGTCATCTCCGCCACGACGGGAGAGGTCCCCAGTTGGAAAATTGGGTCTTCAAACTCCAGAGGGATGATCAGGATCGTGTGCTGGTCCTTGTGAATTTCCACCACCCGGACATCGCCCAGCAGTTGTCTGGGAATCCACACTCCCTTATCGGTCACCACCACTTTCACAATCGCCTTCGTCGTCATACACCGTTCCTCATATTCAGAACATATCAGAACGCAGATGAACGCGGAAAGCCGCAGATTTCTATCCGCGTCCATCCGCGTTCATCCGCGTCCCCCTCACGGCGTCACCCCCAGATAGAGCAGATACAGCAGCGCAAACGTGCACAGGAAGAAGAGCACCGAGACCAGGTAGTGCTGGACCTGGCCCGTCTGCAGGGCCTGGCGGAATTCCCGGCCGACCAGCCCCACCAGTTTCGCCGACCCGTCCACCAGCCCGCCGTCAATGACGTAGCGGTGGACCCAGCGGTTGAGGACCCCCCACAGTTCGCCCAGGCGGGCCAGGCCGTGCAGGATGCCGTCTATCAGGCCCCGGTCTATCCACTCGTAGGCCACCTTCGCCAGCCAGAGGGTGGGCCGGATGACCACCAGGCCGTAGAACTCGTCAATGTAGTACTTGTTGCGCAGGACGGTATGGACCGGCCCCAGCCAGCGGACCAGCGGGTCGGTTTCGCCCTCGGCCAGCGGGCGCCGACCGTAGACCAGCCAGCCGCCCAGCAGGCCCAGCAGCGCCGCCCCCACCGAGATGGAGACCGGAACCGGGTTGAACGGCAGCGCCTCCGGCGGTTCCCCCAGCGTCGCGCCGACGAAGTGGTGGAACCAGTTGCCATGGAAGAGCGCCCTGCCCACCTCGCCCAGCACCGGGAAGTCCTCCGGCACGCCGACGAAACCGAAGAAGACCGCGAAGAGCGCCAGCACCACCAGCGGCCCCGTCATCACCCAGGGCGTCTCGTGGGCGTGCTCGGCATGATGGCTGCGCGGCTCGCCCAGGAAGGTCAGGCAGATTTGCCGCATGGTGTAGAACGCGGTGAGGAGCGCGCCCGCCGCCAGCGCCCAGAAGACCGTCGGGTTGTGGGCCCAGGCGTGGGCCAGAATCTCGTCCTTGCTCCAGAACCCGGCGGTGATGATCGGGAACCCGGCCAGGGCCAGCCCGCCCGCCAGGAAGGTCCAGAACGTGACCGGCATCCGCTTCCGCAGGCCACCCAGATTCATCATATCCTGCTCGTGGTGGGTGCCGATGATGACCGACCCGGAGCCCAGGAACAGGAGCGCCTTGAAGAAGGCGTGGGTGACCAGGTGGAACGCGGCGGCGATGTAGGCCCCGATGCCCAGCGCGGCGACCATGTAGGCCAGCTGGCTGATGGTGGAGTAGGCCAGCACCCGTTTGATGTCGTTCTGGGCGACGGCGATGGTCGCGGCGAAGACCGCGCTGAAGGTCCCGATGACGGCCATCGCCACCATCGGCGGCGTCCCAGCGGCGTGCTCCAGCCCCACCGCCAGGAGCGGGAACATCCGCACCACCAGATAGACGCCCGCGGAGACCATCGTCGCGGCATGGATCATCGCGCTGACCGGCGTGGGGCCCTCCATCGCGTCCGGCAACCACACATGGAGCGGGAACTGGGCCGATTTCCCCACCGTCCCGGCGAAAATCAGCAGCCCCACTGCGGCGGCGACGGAGAGCGTCGGGATCACCGAGGGCGTGATCGCCAGTTCGTGCAGCACCTCCTCGTTCCGCAGGATGGCGTCAAAACTGAGGGTGCCCGTCTGCGTGTAGAGGTAGGCGATGCCGATGAGCATAATGACGTCGCCGATGCGGGTGGTGAGGAAGGCCTTGATCGCCGCCCGGTAGGCCGACGGCTTCTCAAACCAGAAGCCGATGAGCAGGTAGGAGCAGAGGCCCATAATCTCCCAGAAGATGAAGAGCATCAGCAGGTTGTCGGCGACGGTGAGCCCCAGCATCCCGGTGGCGAAGAGGCTGATGTAGGCGAAGAACCGGCTGTAGCGCGGGTCGCCGTGCATGTAGCCCACGCTGTAGATGAAGATGGCCAGACAGGTGATGGAGACGAAGAAGAGGGTGATCGCCGTCAGCGGGTCCACGAAGACCCCCATCTCCAGCGCCACGTTCGCCGAGGGAAGCCACGGGATGCTCACGGCGACGGGATGCTCGTAGAGTGCCTCGCCGCCCCAGCCGACGACCGTCCAGAAGACGTACTGGGCCATCAGGAAGGAGAGGGCCATCGCGCCGATGGCGACCCAGTGGCTCAGCCGCTTCCAGCGGTTGAAGAAGAGGATGATGGACACAAAGGCCAGGAACGGCGGCAGCGGGATGAGAACGGTCAGGAGTTCCAGGAGTCCGCGAGGGTCCATATCGTCGCTCCTACCACTTCAGCAGGTTGATCTGGTCTATGTCGGTGGTCCGGCGGCTGCGGTAGATGACGACGATGAGGGCCAGCCCCACGGCGACCTCCGCCGCCGCGACGGCGTAGACGAAGGCCGCGAAGGCCTGACCGACGGCGGTCGTCGGCTCCCCGTACCGCCAGAAGGCCAGCAGGTTGAGGATAACAGCGTTGAGCATCAATTCCACGCCCATCAGGATAGCGATAGCGTTGCGCCGCGCCAGCACGCCGTACGTGCCGATGCAGAACAGCGCGGCTGCCAGGATGAGGTACCAGGACAGTGGGATCAT